>JAMOUL010000326.1 GCA_027062035.1 Candidatus Aminicenantota bacterium
AATAAAAGCCCTTTCAATATTGCGCACCGCACAAACTGCTTCCAGCTGGGTACGTCCCTGTACCCCTGCTCCGAATATGGCCACTGTTCTGGAATCTTCCCTCGCCAGATATGAGGTTGCCACGCCTGAGGCTGCTCCTGTTCTCAGGGCGGTAAGTGTTCCTCCTTCCAGAACTCCCAGTGGAGCTCCGGTTTTTCCATCCGCCAGAATAACAAGGGAGAAGGCCAGGGGTAATCCCTTTTCCGGATTTTTGTTGAAGAGGGAAATTAATTTCAGGCTTATTCCATCTTCGATTGGAAGATAGGCAGGCATAATGAGGGTTACTGCCTCCCTTTCTGGAATGTTCATAACGGTTCTCATGGGTACACGGGCTCCACCCAGGGAAAGCTGAAAGAAAGCTTCCTTTACAGCCTGTATTGCATCTTCCATTGGAAGTGCCATTTTTACGTCATTTGCTGATAAAAACCGGATTTTAAGTTCCATTTTTTCACCTCAAAAAGAATCCGTACTTGAGAGGGTCAGCAGGATCAATTAAAAACTGATTTTTCCCGACTATGTAGGCCTTACCTTCTACCTCAGGTATTACAGCCCTGTAGGGACCAAATTCTACCTCCTTTACGACCCTCCCCTTAAATTTTGTGCCTATAATGCTTTCAATGGTTATAACTTCTCCCCTTTTTATTTCTCCCCGGGCATAATGCAGTGCGAGCCTTGCGCTTACCCCCGTTCCTGTGGGGCTTCGGTCCACCTCGCCATCGGCGAAAATACAGACGTTTCTGCTATGGGAATCTCTGTCCTCAGGCGAGCAGATGAATATGGTTCCATAGAGAAAACCGAGGTCGCTGTCAAAGGGATGTTTTATAGATCTGGTGGACATTATTGCCCTTTTAATTTCCATTCCTGCCTGAATAAGAGCTTTCTGATTTTCAGGAGTGCATCTGAGTCCAAGGTGTTCGGCGTCTACAAAGGCATAGAAGGCACCTCCAAAGGCAATATCATATTTTATTTTCCCCAATCCTGGAACTTTTATATTTTCATCCAGAACGAGTACAAAGGATGGTACATTGTGAAAGTAAACGCTTTCCACACGAGTCCCCTTTACCCTCGCATGGGCAACCACCAGCCCTGCAGGTGTGTCTATCTTCAGGATTGTCTCTGGCTCGTTTGCAGGAAACATCCCTGTTTCCAGTAGGACGGTGGTGAGGGCAATGATGCCGTGTCCACACATTGTGCTGAAGCCTTCATTGTGGATAAACAATACTCCAAGATCCGCATCAGGGGAAACCGGCGCCGTTATAATTGCACCGTACATATCTGCATGGCCCCTGGGTTCCCACATTAAAGCCCTTCTGAGATGGTCAATATTCTCCATTGCCCATCTTCTTTTTTCCACCATTGTTGCCCCTGGAATATCAGGAAGTCCATCGATTATTACCCTCAGTGGTTCCCCTGCAGCATGGGAATCGATGGTTTTTATTATTTGCCAGTCAGATGGCGGTTTCCAGTCATATCCAGAGCTCATATCAGGCCTTATTTGTTTCTTATGGCTTCCACTTCCTCTATTTTTTTTGGAATGGGTTTTCCAAGGACACGATGTCCTGTCTCGGTAACCAGGACATCATCTTCTATTCGTATTCCTCCAAAGTTTTTATATTCCTCCACTTTTTCATAATTTATAAAGGATGTGAATTTTCCTTCATTTTTCCACCTGTCTATCAATGCCGGTATAAAGTAAATCCCGGGTTCTACTGTAAGGACAAAGCCAGGTTTAAGTTCCTTTGCCAGCCGGAGATATGCCAGACCGAACTGATCACTTCTTTTTACAGTGTGGTTGTAGCCGACATAATCCTCTCCAAGTCCTTCCATGTCATGAACATCCAGACCCATCATGTGTCCCAGACCGTGGGGGAAGAATAGTGCGTGAGCTCCTTCTGCTACTGCTTCTTCAATATCTCCCTTCATGAGTCCAAGTTCCTTCAGTCCTGAAGCAATGTTCTTTGCGGTCATAAGGTGTATTTCCCTGTATTTTATTCCGGGTTTTATGGCTTCGATTGCCTTCATCTGGGCGTTTAAAACAATACTGTAAATTTCACTCTGTTTCTGAGTGAATTTTTTACCTCCAGGAAAAGTTCTGGTTATATCACCTGCATAATGAAGGGGGGATTCGCCGCCGGCATCCACAAGGACGAGGTTTTCCTCTTTTATTATGTTGTCGGTAGGGGAGTTGTGCAGGATCTCTCCATGGGTGGTTAGAATTATCGGGAAGGAAAGATATCCACCCATTGAAATAGTAAGTCCTTCCATTATGCCCGCTATTTCCCTTTCCCTCATTCCGGGCTTTGTGACTTCCATAGCCTTCATGTGTATGGCCCTTGTTATTTCCATTGCCTTCTCTATTTCTTCTATTTCCTCAGGGGATTTTACAGATCTCATTTCAACCACTGCCTTTATGAGTTCAACCGATGCACCCTTTCCTGCCTCTTCAGGTGAAATTCCGAGAAGTCTGGAAAGCTTTATGAGGTGTTCAGCCCGATAAGGGGGAAGGTAGTGTATTTTTCTTCCCCTTTCCACCGCTTCCTTAATAATATCACTGAGCTCTTCCGGTGGTGCTGTTTCCTTTACCCCTACCCTTTCTGCCTTCTCCTTTATGGGAGGAAGATAGCCCATCCATATTATGTCTTCAATGGTCACATCTGTTCCGAAAATTATCTCCCTTCCCTCCTCAAAGTCGATAATAGCCGCAAGACCGGGTTCATCCAGTCCGAAGTAGTAGAGAAAGGAACTGTCCTGTCTGAAGTGAGGATATACGTTTGCTCTGTAGTTCATTGGAACATCATCGTTCCCAAGGAAAAGGGCCATTCCTGTTTTTACGATTTCCCTGAGTTTTTTTCTTCTTTCCACATAAATTTCTGACTTAAACATGATTTCCTCCTTTAAAAGCTCTCATGTTCAGTTCTTGCAATTATTTCATCCTGTAAATCCTTCCCCAGATTAACGAAATAATCACTGTATCCAGCAACCCTCACTATTAAATCCCTGTACTTTTCTGGATTTCTCTGGGCCTCCCTGAGGGTCTCAGCGCTGATAACGTTAAACTGGATGTGATGCCCGTCATAACGGAAATAGGTTCTCACCAGATGGGCGAGTTTGTCAATTCCTTCTTCGTCTTTAAGGAGGGTTGGGGTGAACTTCTGGTTGAGGAGGGTACCACCGGTTCTTACATGGTCGAATTTAGCCACCGATTTTACCGCAGCGGTGGGGCCGCGCCGATCCGCTCCCTGACTGGGAGAGACTCCATCGGAAAGGGGTTCCCCCGCCCGTCTTCCGTTTGGTGTGGCACCGGTAACCTTCCCAAAATAGATATGGACCGTTGTGGGCAGAAGGTTTACACGGTATTTTCCCCCTTTGGTATTGGGCCTTCCGTCCAGTATATCGAAATATGTTTCAAAGACCTGCCTTGCAAGGGAGTCTGCATAGTCATCGTCGTTTCCATACTTCGGTGCCTGATTTAAAAGAAGCTGGCGTATCTTTTCCTCTCCTTCAAAGTTTCTGGCAAGAACCCTGAGGAGTTTCTCCATGGTGATTATCTTTTTATCGTAAACCACATATTTTATTGCTGCGAGGGAATCCGTTATTGTTCCCATTCCCACCCCCTGGATGTAGGTGGAATTGTAGCGAGGTCCGCCGTCATGGTAGTCCCTTCCCTTTTCTATACAGTCGTCAATGAGGAGGGACATAAAGGGCGAGGGCATATACTCTGCATAGAGCCTTTCTATGATGTTGTTTCCCTTGATTTTAAGATCCACAAAATAACCGAGCTGTTTTCTGTAGGCTTCAAAGAGTTCGTCAAAGGTCTTGAAGTCCCTGGGGTCCCCGGTCTCTATCCCCACCATTTTGCCTGTCACCGGGTCTATTCCGTTGTTTAGGGTTATTTCCAGAATCTTCGGCCAGTTTATGTAACCGGTGAGGGTTGTGCTTTCCTTTCCGAAGGCGCTTATTGTTACACAGCCGCTTGGACCCCCAAGTCTTGCATCCTCAAGGCTCTTTCCCTGCCGCAGAAATTCCATGATTATGGCATCGGTATTAAAGAAGGAAGGCTGGCCAAATCCCTTTCTTACCACTTCTATGGCCTTTTTTAAAAAGGCATCTGGATTTTTCTTGCTGAGCTGCACGCATGTGCTGGGCATCATAAGTTCCATTTCTCCAAGGACGTCAAGAATAAGATAGGAGAGCTCGTTTACCGCATCATTTCCATCCTTTGTAAGTCCACCGACATTTATAAGGGAAAAATCCTGGTATGTTGCGCTCTGTTCCTCTGTAATGCCAACCTTTGGAGGGGCAGGCTGGTTATTGAACTTTATCCAGAAGCACTCAAGGAGTTCCTTTGCCATATCCCTGGTTAAATTTCCCTTTTCGAGGTCCTTTTTGTAGAAGGGATAGAGGTTAAGGTCAAGTCGTCCGGGGTTGAAAGAATCCCAGAGATTCAGCTCCAGGGTTACTCCCAGATGTATGAACCAGTACATCTGTAATGCTTCCCAGAAATCCCTGGGTGCATGTGCAGGAACCCTGTTGCATACCCCGGCTATTTTTTCAAGCTCCTTTTTTCTCCCAGGGTCACTTTCCTTTTCTGCCATTTCCGCGGCGAGCTTTGAGTACCTTTTTCCAAGAGTTATTATGGCATCAGCGGCTATTTTCATAGCTTTAAGTTGCTGTTCCTTTCTGTAGGCTTCAGGGTCGTTTATGTAATCCAGGGCTTCCATCTGGCGGTCTATCTTTCTTTTAAAGTCCTCCATTCCCATGTGATATATCCTGTCGTTCATTATTGCATGGCCGGGTGCCCGCTGTTCCATGAACTCCGTAAATACTCCGGCTTCAAAGGCTGCGTGCCATCGCTCGTCCATTGCAGCGAATACTCTCTCCCTCATGGTTTTTCCCTTCCAGAAGGGTATTATTTTTTCCCTGTAGACCTTCTTTACTTCTTCGCTTACAGCAAAGCGGGTTTTCTCCCTTGTGCTCATAATTTCGAAATCTTCAATAGAGTGGGTTGTAAGCTCAGGATAAGTGGGAGTTGCCTTTGGAGCAGGTCCCTTTTCTCCTACTATAAGCTCTCCATCGTCTATATGTATTTCTTTGTGTTCCATTATGTACTTCAGGGCAAGGGCTCTGGCAATGGGTGTGGAAACTCTTTCCGGGATTCCAGTTTTATAAAATTCAGTTATTAGTTCTGCCCTTTCGCCTGATACGTAGGGCTCGGTCCTTACGCTTTTTTCCCTTAATTTTTTAACCCTTTCAGTCATCATTTTATCCTCCTATTTTTACCCTCAGGCCGTATTTTTCGAATTTATGTTTTATCTCCTCCATCTTTTCTTCCCCGGGGGTTGCTACCAGATATGGTTTCCAGGGGCGGTCCAGCCTTTTGAATTTGTTTATCCATGAATTGTGGTAGGGCAGGAGACTGACATATTCAATTTCCGGAAGGGATGCGATAAACCTTGCTGTTTCTTCCAGGTTTTTTCTGTCGTCATTAATACCCGGGATTACAGGGAACCTTACGTTGATCTTTTTCCCCTTTTTAGAAAGATAACGAAGATTTTCCAGAATGGGTTCATTCGGGACTCCAGTCAGTGTCCGGTGCTTTTTGTTATCCATTAATTTTATGTCGTAAAGGAACAGGTCAACGAACTCACTCACTCTATCCAGGGCTTCCTTCCCGGTATATCCGGTGGTATCCAGGGCAATATGAATATACCTTTCCCTGCATTTTTTAAGGATTTCTAAAAGAAAATTAAGCTGCATCAACGGTTCCCCTCCGGAAAAAGTAACCCCTCCACCTGATTCGTCATAGAAGATAAGATCCCTTTCAATTTCCTGCATAACTTCTTCCACCGTATATTTTCTGCCTACGATTTCTATGGCTTCCGGATGGCATACCTTGAGGCATTCACCGCAGAGGTCACATTTATTCGCATCTATTTCAGGGAACTTTCCATTCATGGAGATGGCGCCGGTGGGACATACCTCCACGCAGTCTCCACATGAGATGCACCTGTCCTCCCAGAATATCAATTCTCTTTCCATTTTTATCCCTTCAGGGTTATGGCACCAGGGGCAGTGCAGGGGACATCCCTTGAAGAATATAGTGGTTCTTATACCCGGACCATCATGGATGGCGTATCGTTTGATGTCAAATATAACCCCCTCAGGCAAGTGTTTCCTCCCTGTATTTTTCTCCAAGGATTTCCTTCAGTTTTTTCTGGTATTCCTCAAGGGGATAATACTTCACAATGAACTTTTTCTGTACCTCAAAGGACCAGTGAACATCCCTTATGAACTCTGCTGCGAGTTTTGGATTTTCCTGCTCAAGGAGTTTAAGAAATTCCTGATGTTCCTTTATGGAAGCTTCCTCCCATTCTTTCAGGTAACCCTTTTGCCTTGGGAAGTCGTATAACCTTTTCTTCAGCGTATTCACAATTTTTGTAAGCTGTTCGTTTTCGCATAGGTTCAGATATGTGTTATGAAATTCAAGATTTTTTTCGTAATAGGAATCAAAATCGTCCTTTTCAATGGCGAGTTTCATCGCCCTGTTTAACTCCTCCATTTTCTTTAAGTGTGCAGGTTTCATTCTGGTATAGGCGGTTAAAACTGCAGAGGCTTCCAGGGACCCGATTATCTGATATATATCCTTTATATCCCTGAGGGTTAAGACGTTTACAACCACTCCGCGTCTTGGAAGAATCCTTACAAAACCTTCCATTTCCAGCTGAAGTAAAGCCTCTCGCAAAGGAGTCTTACTCACTCCAAGTTCCCGTGCAGTTTTTTCCAGATTTATCAATGAGCCGGGGAGGATGTTTCCCCTGCTTAGTTGTTCCCTGAGGAAATCATAAACCTGTTCCTTCAGGGATTTGTAAATAAGCGGTCCGTTTAATCCCATGTTTTTCTCCTGATATCTGATATATCACATATCAGATAGAAAGTCAAAAAATCCATTTTCCAACGATGATTTGAAATATGGTGAATATTTTCTCTATTATTCGTAATATACAAAAAAGAATTACTGGTAAAAGGAGGCTTTAAAAAATGAAAAGGATTTTCTCCTTATTTCTCATCGCATTCATAGTTTTTCCTTTAATTGCCCGGGAGGCAAGAAAAGCGGATTTAGCATTAAAGGAAGTAAAAATCGAGACCATTCAGGAAAATCCCCGCATGATTGAGGTCTCATTGTTTGTAAGGAACCAGGGTACAGAAGACCTGAGGGAATTTACCGTGGTTCTTGCCTATAGACTTGAGGGAAAGGAAGGGTGGAACGAGGTTAAAAGATGGAAGATGGAGTCAATAGGCGCTGGTAAAGAAAGGGTTCTTAAAGCAACCCTTACCCTTAAAAGAAAAAAGATTTATACCTTCAGGGCAGAGATAAGGACTCCCTTTGTTGATGGGGACCCCACCAACAATCAGTATGTAGTTCTTTATGATGCTTCAAAGCCCATGGTAGGGGCCTACATGAAAAGCATGGAGGTTGTGGTTACCGCACCATTGATGGAGGTACCCCTCAAGGAGAATCCGGCAGCAACTGCTGTTGTGGGAAAGGATTTTCTCGAAAGCATGCCCAGAAGCATAGCCGCCGATGAAGCTCTGGCAATAGTACCCGGGGTAAGGGTTGAAAATCAGGCAGATGGCGAAAGGGTACACCTTTCCATCAGAGGACAGGGAATTTTAACCGAAAGGGGAATAAGGGGAATTAAGGTCATTCTCGATGGATTGCCATTGAACGACCCCTCCGGTTTTGCTCCTGACCTTTATGATGTGGATTGGGCGACGGTGAAAAAGATAGAGGTATTACGTGGTCCCTCTGCTTCCATGTACGGAGGAGGTGCTGCTGGAGGGATAATCAATATAGAGACGCGGGATGGAGGAGAAGGTCCCTTTAATGTCGATGGTCTTTTCAACATCGGTTCCTACAGTTTTAATAAGGCCATGGTTAATGTTGGGGGGACAAAGGATAATTTGAATTACAGGGTTTCTGTTTCCCATAATGAGGGGGATGGATACAGAGAACATACCGCCTTCAAGGCCACAAATGTTTACAGTAAAACCTCCTGGCAACCGGGTGAATCAGTTAAGCTGACCGCCATTCTCGGATGGACAGATTTCTTTAACGAGAACGCAGAAGGGTTGAACCTTGAATGGTTGAGGGAAAATAGAAGAATGGCCAATCCCGATGCCCTTATATATAACGAATATCAACACACCAAGCGGTTTACCGGTGGAATAACAGGTAAAATAGAAATTTCGCCGAACCAGAGATTTTCCTTTGCTGCCTATTATCGCAGAACCAATTATGAGGAATCTGTGCCCTCTTCCCTTCAGCACAGGTTTTTGCATACCCCTGGCTTTACCTTTCAATATAGTCTTAGCACTGGCAGGGGGAAAATAAAAAACCATATTACAGCCGGTGCGGATTTTCAGTGGCAGTTCATCGATGAATACCGGCATCCCAATCTGGGGAATGCGGTTGAAGGTCCAGAATTCCTTTCCGACGAGAACATATTCCAGAGGGATGCAGGATTCTACCTTATGGACAGACTTGAGCTTGGAGAAAAATGGGCACTGGTGTTTAATTTGAGACACGACAGGATCCACAACGAACTTGATGATAATTTGAGGGCAGGGGGAGTTGACCTTTCTGGTAGCGCCCGTTTCCAGGAAACCACGGGCAGGGTGGGTCTTGTCTGGAACCCCAGACCTGGAATGGGATTTTATGTGAACTGGGGTACCGGCTTTTTGCCCCCATCCACAGAAGAACTTGCCAACAATCCTGATTCCCCGGGAGGATTTAATGCCCATCTTGTCCCTGCCACTTCCAGAGGTGAAGAAATAGGGGTTCGTGGCTATATGGGAAGCACTGTTTTCTACGATATTGCCTTCTTCCATCTTTATACAGAAAACGACTTTGGAAGGTACAGGATTCCCACAAGACCTCTTGAGACCTTTTATAGAAATGTTGGAACCACAAGAAGATATGGCCTTGAGGCCTTCGTTGCATGGTATCCGCTGGAATGTTTCGAAGTTGAAGCCGCTTACACCTATTCTGATTTTAAGTATGTGGAGTTTGTTGCTGACGGAGAAGTCATTTCAGGTACATATCTTCCCAATTCCCCGAAACATCAACTATTTCTCGATGTGGAGTACAAGCCTGCAGAAAGGTTAAGATTTGGTTTGAGTGTGCAGGCACAGAGCAGGTCGTACATCGATGCCACCAATGAAACCTGGATAGATGGCTTTGCCCTGTTTAACACCAGGGTGATATATACTCTGAAGAAGGGAAAAACCGGTGTGGATTTCATATTCTACGTGAGGAATCTCTTTAATAAAGAATATATAGCCTTTACAGAACCTGATCCCGATGGAAATTCCTATCAACCGGGACCAACCAGGGAGGTGTTCGCCGGGATAAGATTTTCCCTGTAGTTAATCTGTTCTATTTATAAAGAAGGTAGGGTATAATAAAAGCGTGAGGAAAATACTATTCCTGTTCATCATAATATGGTTTGGTCTGGGGGCAACAGTATATGTTGGCAGGGTGGATGCTCCGATTCATCCCATCACTGCCGAGTATATAATAAGGGTGATAAGCAGTGCTGAAGGAAACGCTGACCTTGTGGTTATTGAAATTAATACACCCGGGGGGCTTGACCTTTCCATGCGCAAGATAATGAAGAAAATCCTCAATGCGAAAGTCCCGGTTGTTGTTTACATATATCCCTCAGGTGCGAGGGCCGCATCCGCCGGATTTTTTATTGCACTCTCCTCTGACTTTATAGCAATGGCCCCCGGTACCAACATGGGAGCAGCCCATCCCGTTGCCATGGGGCAAAAAATGGATAAGGTAATGAGCGAGAAGGTTGCCCAGGATGCATCTGCTCTCATCCGATCCCTGGCAGAAAAGAGGGGCAGGGATGTAAAGAGGGCAGAGGAGGCAGTAACCAAAAGTCGTTCCTATGATGATAAGGAGGCCGTAAAATACCACCTTGCAGATGCCA
>JAMOUL010000327.1 GCA_027062035.1 Candidatus Aminicenantota bacterium
TTTCTCCGTTCTTCTATAGTTTATAGCTTCCATTACATGGGGAAGCTCTATGTCCTTTTTTCCTTCAAGGTCAGCTATGGTGCGGGATATTTTGAGTATCCTTGAAAGCGACCTTGCTGAAAGGGCAAGGGTATCCACGGCCCTCTTTAAAACTTCCTCTGCTTCATAGGGTATTTTACAGTATTTTTTAAGATGTTTCTGCTTCATCTGGGAATTGGTGAGAATTCGCTCACCGGAGAATCTTCTCTTCTGTATTTCCCTGGCCATTATGGTCCTTTCTCTTATAGCAGAGGAAGGTTCCTCATTGCCTGAATCAGAAAAAAGGTCCGATGTTTCCACACGGGAAACCTGGATCCAGAGGTCGATTCTATCCACAAGCGGCCTTGAAAGTTTGGAATAGTATTTTTTTCTCTCAGATGGAGTGCATTCGTAGACCTCTATTCCTCCGTATCTGTCTTCGCAACGATTCATGGCAGCTACCAGCATGAAGTCTGCCGGGAAATCCACGCTATATCCGGCTCTGGTAATGGTTATGTTTTTGTCCTCCAGGGGCTGTCTCAGCCCTTCCAGGCTTTGCTTTGAGAATTCCGTAATCTCATCAAGGAAAAGAACTCCCTTGTGGGCAAGAGAAATTTCTCCTGGCCTTGGATTTCTCCCTCCTCCTATGAGGCCTACCGGAGAAATTGTATGGTGTGGAGCTCTGAATGGACGTTCTGTAATAAATCTACCTCTGCCGAGTCCTGCTACGCTGTAGATCTTGGTTACCTCTTCTATTTCCCTCTCCACCATGGGAGGGAATATGGTGGGGATTCTCTTTGCAAGCATGGTTTTGCCCGTTCCAGGAGGACCTACCATGGCGAGGTTATGTCCGCCTGCCACAGCTATTTCTATTGCCCTTTTTGCTATTTTCTGGCCCTTTACCTCAGCCATGTCCGCGTCATATTCAGGAGTCATATTCAATTCAGGTTTTTTGGCAATGGGAAGCGATATCTCCTCCCCATAAAGATACTGTACTATCTGCTGAATATGTTTAATATAATAAACGGGAAAATCCTTCAGTAGTGCTGCTTCGGGAGCGTTCCTTTCCGGAATTATTATTCCTTCCAGTCCTTCTCTTTTGGCTATCTCTGCCATTGGCAGGCTTCCCCTTATTGGTTTGACTTCCCCGTCCAATCCCACTTCACCGGCAAGCAGAAATTTGTGCCTGAAGGGTTTTCCTGTAATGGCAGATAGTAAAGCGGAAACTATTGGGAGGTCAAACCACGCTCCTTCCTTCTTTAGATCAGCCGGAGAAAGGCTAACGGTTATACGTCTTGGAGGAATGGGATATCCTATGTTTCTGAGGGCTGCCCTTACCCTTTCCGAGCTTTCCTTTATGGTTGTGTCTGCGAGCCCTATGATTTTAAGTTCCGGAAGCCCTCCGGTAATGTCAGTTTCGACTTCAACAAGAAA
>JAMOUL010000328.1 GCA_027062035.1 Candidatus Aminicenantota bacterium
CGATCCTCCTGGCCATATCTAACGCCTTTAAAGCATATCCCATTGCCTTCTCATAATCCTCCATCTCGTAAGCCAAAACAGCCATATGGTACAGGGCTTTACTAACGATCACGAGATCTCCCAACTTCTCAGCTTCGCTGCGCAGGAGCTGCAGATAATCCATAGCCTTGCTCCGTTCCCCTTCCATGAGATAAATTGTGGCAAGAAAATTGATCAAATTCGATTTATCACCCCCTTTCAAATCATTTAGTACCTTAATGGCTTCCTTCTTAAAAGTGGAATAGTCCTGCGTATAATACAGATAATAAAGGCGAAGGATTGGGCTTTCGTTATTCCCGACCAGCTTCTTATATTCTTCGAATCTTCTCATAAACAAGAGATACTTGGCATACTGTTCAACGGCACGAGGTTCATCCTTCACCTCTTGAAAGAGCTTGTCCACATCCCCATGTCCCCCAGTTCTAATAGCTATGAATAAGCGTGAAAGAGCAGCTTGCTTTCTATAAGGATCTATACGAACCTTAGAGTAAAATTCCATGGCCAGAGAAAACTTATTAAGATAGTTATAATGATCTCCCAACATTAGTGCATATTTAGAGAAATCTTCTGGATACTTCTCATCCAAACCCGAAAGCTCCATATACCGTACCAGGCGATGGAGTTTTTCCACATCGAACGTCCCCCCATCCCTAAACTCTTCCAATAAAGCAAGAGCTTCCTCCTTATAAAAGGACCGCCTCTCTTCTTCTGAAATAGAACCCAAGATATATTCCTTCAATCCATGGAGCCTTATTCCTTCCTCATCCACGAGACCCAGATTCCTCAGATGTCGGAATATTGGAGATTGCACATCCACGTAATCGGTTAAAGCAATTTTCCGAATGAACTCCCTTTCTTCATCCGAGAGAAGATCCACTATTTTCCCATAGATTTCATCCAAAACTTCAGATGAAAATGCTTTCTGGGGATCCAAATTCAAATGCCGGATAGAAAACAGGAGCTGGTTCATTAAGGTGGGAATACCTCCCGTTACACGATACAATCGCTCAGCCATTTCCCCAGGAATATGGAGCTCCAGCAGATCTTCAAGAGACAGAGGTTCCAGATCCACTGCAAGAGCCTTGTAGAACGAAATATCAGGTGTAGATACGAGTATGAACATAATAGGTTTACCTTCAAGAGATAATATCAATTTCCGGACGAGCTCCAGATCCTCCTCAGAATATAATTCCATATTATCCAGCACCAAAATCACAGGGGATATATCGCTTAATCTATCCAGAAATTCGTATAGGATGAAGTATTCATCCACAGGGCGGCCGTCGTACTCAGGAAAGACGAAGTAGTTGGATAAATCTGGATAAATATGAATTGCTTCCATTGGAAGAATACGTCCCAAGAGCCGACGTCTGTCTCCGAACTTCTTTACGAATTCCCTTATCATGCCATATC
>JAMOUL010000329.1 GCA_027062035.1 Candidatus Aminicenantota bacterium
CACTGCGCAGGAAATTTTAAAGGTCCTGGTGGAAGCTGAAAGATGCGCAGTAAGAGGTTACACCCAGATATGCAACATGACTGCGGGTAAGGATCATAGAACTTATGATCTGGCACTTGCCATACTAAACGAAGAAATCGAGCATGAGTCATGGTTTTCTGAATTTCTGGGAGAAGGTCCTTCAGGACACTTCATGAGACGAGGAGAAACGTCTCCGTTTGTGTCCAAATTCTTGAAGTAAAGGGGAGGGGAGTATCCTCCCCTGAAACAGGTTAGATGCGCTATTTTACACTTGAAGAAATAAAGGAATACAACGGAAAAAAGGGTCGGCCTGCATACATAGGTTACATGGGAAAGGTGTATGATGTAAGCGATAGTTTTCTGTGGAAAAATGGAGAACATCAGGTATTTCATAGTGCAGGAAACGATCTAACCGAGGCTTTAAAAGATGCTCCTCATGGGGAAGAATTTATAAAGAAATTTCCCGTTGTAGGTTACCTGAAAATTTCGGAAAAATAATCATATCAAGAAAAACCTGCACAGGCCTGGAAACATATGGGGAAAATCCGGGAAAGGAAAAGGGTGGACTGCCTGAATGTAAGAAAGCAATTTCAACAAATTGTTGCACAAAATGCCTGACAAAAGATATAATTAAATGTTAGCTCTGGTAAGGGGGTAAAAATGGAGGTTACGCTTAGAGAACTTATTGCAAGGCTTTCAAGCCTTCTTCAGGAAAACCGGCCCATTATTGTAAAAAACAGGAAACAGCCAGTTGCAGTCCTTGTACCGCTGAACGATGGACTTAAAAAGAGATTTCCTGAGCTCTACAGGGAGATTGAGATAGCAAGAATTATGGAAGAAGCAGAACAAAGCCATATACCGGTAGACGAGATAGTCGAAAGGCTCAGGCAGAGGATAAACAAGGAAGACAGAAAGCACGAAGAGGGAAAATAAAGGTAAGCCTGTAGTAAAAAATTTGCAAGAGAGAGGCAATGTTATAGAATGAATGACGAAGGAGGCACACATGAATCTTAAATCTGATGAAAAATTAAGGAAATTTTTGCTGGTTTCCCTTTTGTTATTTTTTGCTATGTTTTTATCTGCTAAGGAAAGAAAACCAGGGCTTCAGCCCGACCACCTTGATTTCGGCACAGTCTATCAGGGTTCTATAATCGACGCCAGCTTTATGATCAAAAATTGCGAAAAAATTCTGTCCGTGAAAGCTCCCCCCTGGATAATAATAGGTAAAAAAAGTGAGGGGATTGAACTGTCTTTTGCCAGGATTTGTGAAGTTCAACTCCAGGTAAACACCTTCCAACCTGGAAGCTTTAAGGGTTCCATAGATATCAGCACCGAAAAGGGAAAAGTAAGCCTGCCGGTCTCTGTTGTTATAAGAAATTATCCTGAGCCCTGCTGTAAGGTGGCAGTGTTCGTTACGCCTTTCAGCTCC
>JAMOUL010000330.1 GCA_027062035.1 Candidatus Aminicenantota bacterium
TTATCTTAGAGTACCTGTGTCAAAGAGTATTGCAGTATCCCGTATTACCATAAAAGTTCCTTTGCCTCCTGAAAAGTACGGCGTGAAAAAGTGGAGCCTCTCGGTTTTCGGACCTCGCGGAGAAGTGGTGCGTCAATTCGAAGGTAAAGGTTATCCTCCGAAGTTCGTTACATGGGACGGAAGATATGCGGATGAATACATAATTCCGGGTGCCACTTACTCCACGATGTTGACATATGTTGATAAATACGAACGGAAGAGGAATATAATAGGAGATGATATTAAAGTTTCCGGAATTAAAGGAAAGATAAAGGACAAGTATATACTGAAAATGGTTGCTGATTCCATATTTATAAAAAATACTTATAAACTCAGAGTGGACAGTGGCGAGAGGATCGATGAGATAGCAAACTTCTTAAAGGAACACTTTTTTGGTGTTATGATTGTCAGGGTAAAGGGTGACCCTGGAGAACTTTTGTCAAAGAGAGTGGAAGTACTCAAACGTGAGATTCTAAAGAGGGTTCCTGTTGACCCTGCAAGATTGAAAATGGAAAGTGTGTATTTTGCTCCTGATGACCTTAAAATATACACGGTTGAAGTGATTGCGGGATGATAAAAGATATATTAACGCTTGATGACAATACTGAAGTAGAACTTAGAGTACTTCTTATAAGGAAAGATATAAAGAAATCCCAGAGAACACAGGGCGTGCGTCTTGAAATGGAATTGGGTGACAGTTCGGGAACCATAAAGGGGATTGTGTTTGATGATGCTGAAAACGTTGATTCGATTCTATCCGTGGGAAAGGTCTATAGCGTGAAAGGAGTTCTGGGTACCTTTAATAGAGAGAGAAGAATAGTAATAACACCATCCGCTCTTTCAGAAGTTCCGGAAGAGGATATGTACTCCTATCTTCCGCGTAGCGAAAGAGATATAGAGGAAATGTGGACAGAACTCCTGAGCCTTATTCGTTCAGTGAAGAATAAATATATGGCTGCTCTTTTGAGGTATGTGTTTATAGATGACAGGGAATTCTCTGAAAAGTTTAAAAAGGCTCCTGCTGCTGTATTCTATCATCAAAACTATGTTGGAGGATTACTCGAACACACTCTTAAAGTGGTAAACATATGTATGGTGCTTGCCAGGGAATATGAAAATATAAACAGAGACCTTTTAATCACAGGCGCCCTTCTTCATGACATAGGAAAAGTTCTGGAATACAGAATTTTTCCTTTGGAACGTACAGCTGAAGGCCGGCTCCTGGGACATATTGCTCTCGGTTACAATATGGTTAAATCAAAAATAGACAATCTGAGGTCACTGCCAGGTAGAGGATTTCCAAAGATACTGGAATTAGGTATTTTGCACATGATACTTTCACACCATGGAAAGCTGGAATGGGGTTCTCCGGTTGTCCCGATGACGCCTGAAGCCCTGGTTC
>JAMOUL010000331.1 GCA_027062035.1 Candidatus Aminicenantota bacterium
GCCCATTGTCCACGATTCCCGCCTGCTGCCTCCCGTAGGAGTCTGGGCCGTGTCGCAGTCCCAGTGTGGCCGGCCATGCTCTCACACCGGCTACCCGTCGTAGGCTTGGTAGGCTGTTACCCTACCAACAACCTGATAGGACGCGGGCCCCTCCTCAGGCGAGAGCTTGCAAAGCAGAGGCCCTCTTTGATCCCGTCACTTATGTGACGGGATGTTATGCGGGATTGTTCCGGGTTTCCCCGGGTTATCCCCCACCCGAGGGTAGGTTACCCACGCGTTACTCACCCGTTCGCCACGCCGCATCCCGGTCTGTCCGAAGACGGACCGGGACCGCGTACGACTTGCATGGCTTAGGCACGCCGCCAGCGTTCGCTCTGAGCCAGGATCAAACTCTCCTGTTCAGAATGTATGAGCTATTGCTCAGATTCTTGGTCACAAGGCAGTGGCTCTGCCCTGATTTCAAAGGTTTTTTTACATGAGAGCAGCCATCCAACCTGGACGGCAATTATAGATTTTAGGTCAAAAGGATATATTTGTCAATACCCAAATTGAATTTTTTCTTTCAAATTATCCGAGAGCCAGATAATTATATCACACTCAGTTGTGTTGTCAACCTAAAAAGAAAAACGAGAACAATTTTCTTATCGTCCAACCTGGACGACAATTTTAGATTTTATATAAAAATAATAGTTAAGTCAACCCTTTTTTCTTTTTTTTCGTTTCAGGATTTCCTAAAAAACTTTCCCTCAGGGTTTGAAAAAGTTTTTTTTAAGGAATATAATTTTAGCCTTTAACGATAGTGGAGGAATTATGAGTAATGTAATTGAGGAACTTAACCTCGAAATCCGCACCCGGCGGAAAAAACCTTATAATAAGGGAGCTAAAATAATCATTAATCCCGAACTCTGCAAAAGTTGTGCCCTCTGTGTTTTCGTTTGTCCTACAGGGGTGCTGGAAATGGTGGAAAACAAAAGAAATATCTATAATTACTCTGCGGAGGCAGTAGCTCCCGAGTACTGTACATTATGTCAGTTCTGCGTGTACCAGTGTCCGGACTTTGCCATAGTGGTGGAAAAGGAAGAAGGAGGGGAAAAATGAGAAAGGTAATGCCAGGAAACGAAACTATAGCCCATGCAGCTATAGCCGCAGGGTGCAGGTTTTACGCAGGTTACCCGATAACACCCTCCTCAGAACTTGCAGCTGCCATGTCATATCTTCTTCCCAGGGTAGGGGGAAAGTTTATCCAGATGGAAGATGAAATTGCATCCATGGCCGCGGCAATAGGTGCTTCTATTACAGGAGAAAAGGCAATGACCGCAACATCCGGACCGGGATTCTCCCTTAAACAGGAACACATCGGTCTGGCCTGCATGATGGAAGTGCCCGTTGTCATAGTAAACGTAATGAGGGGTGGACCATCCACCGGATTGCCAACCCATCCAGCTCAGGGTGATGTTATGCAGGCGAGATGGGGAACTCATGGCGATCATCCAATAATTGCAATAGCCCCGGCTTTTCCCAGGGAAATTTATCTTGAAACAATTAGAGCCTTCAACCTGGCAGAACAATACAGAAATCCCGTAATCCTTCTCATAGATGAGATTCTGGGACACACTTATGAGGTGGTGGACATACCGGAGCCAGGGGAATATGACATAATCAACAGAAAACTCCCACCGAAGGGGCTGGACAGACTGGACTTCTATACCTACGAAAGGAAGGAGGGAGACCCACCACTCCTCCCCAATTTCTTCATGGGCTACAAATTCCACTTTGAAAGTCTTGCACACGATGAGATGGGCTTTCCAACCACAGATCCTGAGAAGGTAGACAGAATAACCGCCCTCCGGGAAGCAAAGATCGAAAAAAATAAAGAAAAAATCTGGAAAAACCACCTTCTGATGGTTGAAGATGCAGATGTGGTTGTAATAGCCTTCGGTTCTGTTGCAAGATCTGCTATGGTAGCCGTAGAAATGGCAAGAAAGGAGGGTATAAAGGCAGGGCTTTTCAGACCCATAACCCTCTGGCCATTCCCGGATGACCCACTAAGAAAGGCCATCTCAGAAAAGCAAAGGGTAATAGTGGCAGAAATGAATCTGGGGCAGGTGAAACTGGAAGTGGAAAGGGCCCTACGAAGGGAGGTGGAAGGCCTGAACAAAGTTAATGGAATACCCATAAGTCCCGTGGAAATACTGGAACGCCTCAAGGAGGAAAAATGAGCTATATGGATTACGTTAGACAGTTTAAACTGCCCCATTCCTGGTGTCCGGGCTGCGGAATAGGGGCAATAATGCAGGCCATAGTGAGGGCCTTCGATGCCCTTGGATGGAAACCTGAGGATATAGCCTTTATAACCGGAATAGGATGTTCTGGAAGGATGTCCACATACATAAACGCGAACACAATGCACACCACCCACGGCAGACCCCTCGCCTTTGCAACAGGGGTGAAGCTTGCCCGTCCCGACAAACATGTGGTGGTGGTAAGTGGAGATGGAGATGCACTTGCTATAGGAGGAAACCATTTTATCCACGCGGCGAGAAGGAATATAGATATAAAACTCATCATAATAAACAACTCCGTCTATGGAATGACCGGTGGGCAGGTTTCCCCGACAACCCCCCAGCTGTTCAGAACCCAGACTACTCCCTATGGAAACATAGAACCCAACTTTGATGTGGTTAAACTTGCAATAGGAGCTGGAGCCACCTTTGTTGCCAGGGAATCTGTAACAAGGCCGAGAAATCTGGAAAAGTTGATTGAAAAATCCTTTCAACACAAGGGATTTTCTGTGGTGGAAGCAATATCCAACTGCCATATAAACCTTGGAAGAAGGAACAAACTCAAGGATCAAATAACCATGCTCAGGTGGATAAACGACAGGATAATACCCAAGAACGTCGCAGCAAAGAAATCCCCTGAGGAACTCGGTGATAAGATCGTTCTCGGACTTTTCCACGAAGATAATGAAAGAAAGGAATACAATGAGCTTTATGAAGAAATCATCCTAAAAGCAAGGGGTGAAAAATGAGTAAACATTACGAGCTTCGTTTTAGCGCCATCGGAGGACAGGGAATAATAACTGCAGGGGCACTCCTGGCAGAAGCAGTGGTGGAATATAAGGGGCTCTATGCGATACACAGTCCGAGATACACAGCTCAGGTAAGGGGAGGCCCAACCAAGGTTGATGTGGTAATAGACGAAAAACCTATATATTTTCCCAAAACCATCGCGGTCGACTTTTATCTTTCAACCAGTCAGAAATCCTTTGAAACCTATTTCCAGGATATCAAGGAGGGGGCAATAATAGTCCTGGACTCCAACCTGGTAAATGAGTTCAACGATCCCAGATACAAAGTATACAGAATTCCTCTCATAGAGACCGCTGCGAAGGAGATTGGAAATGTGGTAACCGTTTCCACCCTGAGCCTGGCGGTTACTGCAAAGCTTACAGGTCTTCTGACCCTTGAAGAACTGGAGGATTTCGTTCCCAAAAACGTGCCAAAAGGTTATGAGGAAATCAACATTAAGGCAGTACGTCTTGGTTTTTCTCTGGTGTGAGGGTAGTTGCAGCAATAATTAAAAATCCCGGGGGAAAATTCCTCATAGGAAAGAGGCGTTCCGGCCCTCGAAAAGGTCGCTGGGAATTTCCCGGTGGTAAGGTTAAACCGGGAGAGGATGAAAGGGAAACCCTTATAAGGGAACTCATGGAAGAACTGAGTCTGAAGGTGGATATCGAAGAAAAGCTGGGGGAAGTAAACTTTTCCTATCCGGACCTTTCCATAACCCTCATCGGATATCTCTGCAGCACATCCAGCCAACCGAAATTATTAAAGGACCATTCCTCCCTTGCCTGGGTCAGTCTGGAAGAGATCGATAATTACGACCTCTGTGAAGCTGACAGGGAACTATTAAAACTACTTAAACATTGAACAGGCCCCTGCTTTTGCCGGCTCTTTGCCTTCTCCTGGGTACTGTAGCAGGTTTAAACTTTTCCTGGTTTCCACTTTTACCTGCCTTTCTTTCGGCATCAGTCTGGGTTGTATTGCTCTCCAGCAAAAGAGGATTTCACCTGCCCCTCCTGCTTGTCTCATTATTCATCCTGGGCGGCCACCTTTCCCATAAAGCTAAAACCCATATACTGAATTCCCCCTTTTATAATCTTGAAAGCCCTGATTATGTGGATATCTCCGGAAGCCTTTACAGGAATCCGGAATTCTCAAAGGATTTAACAAGGTTGTACATAAAAACCCGGGAGGGCAGGGTAATAATTTCAGTAAGGGGAATTATAAGGGGATTTTATCGCGGTGATCGGATTGAGGGAAGCGCCAGAATTTATTCCACCCGCCATCCCTGTAATTTCGGGGTCAAAAGGACCGGCATCTTTCTTGCCCAGGGAATCTCAGCCTACGGATATTCAAAGTCCCGCCTGTTCTTCAGGAAAATATCAAAGGGGCACCTATCGTTTCTATATAAAATAAAGGAGAGAGCAGCCTTAAAAATAAATTCCCTTCCCAATCCCTATTCTTCCATAATGGCAGCCCTCCTGCTGGGAGAAAGATTTTCCATGGAAGAGAGGGAGAGAAGAGCCCTTAAAACCGCCGGCATTTATCATTTAATGGCCATCTCCGGAGCCCATGTTGGGATTTCTTTACTTTGTCTGGCTCATCTCAGGACTATTTACACACAGAAGAAATTTGAGACTCTGGGTTTCTCTTGCATCCCTGGGTGTCTTCTACATGTGGATGGAAGGAAGTCCATCCATAGACAGGGCCAGTTTAATAGCTGCTCTGCTGATCGGAGGAAAACTTCTCTGGAGGGATATTGATTATATAAATCTGCTGGCAACCTCAATGTTCGTTTATCTGTTATTTAATCCCCTTTCCTGTTTATCCCCGGGCTTTCAGCTCACATATTTTGTTACCCTGGGGCTGATACTCTTCGCCGAAAAATTCAAAAACATGCCCGGGATACAGAGCTTCTTCCTGTTCTCCACCGTAGCATTTTTCTTTTCCCTACCAATCTCCCTTTATCATTTCCACCGGGTAAATCTTCTTTCTCCCTTCAACAACATGATAGCTGCCACATTGCTCCCCTTCCTGATATTGACTTCAGCAGGGTGGGCAACAGGGCTAAAATTTCTTCTTCCCCCTTCCAGACTATTTATCGACCTTCTGCTTTCCCTTGACGGTTTGAAGCTTACTTTAATCTCGGTACCGGCAATTCCGTTGGTTTTAATATTGGTGGCTATTGTAGTCCTTATTCTCTCATTCAGAATAAAATGGTTTGTTCTGGTCCCGCTTCTTCTCCTGGTTTATCCCGGGAAAACCATTAAACGTTTTGAAGTTATATTTCTCGATGTGGGACAGGGAGATTCGGTGCTTGTAAAGTGTCCTCCAGTGGTGTTCCTGTACGACGGTGGAGGAAGTCACAGTCGACGGTTTGATGTGGGCGAGTACATAACCTCCCCTGCCCTATGGGCTGAAGGAATTAGAAAGCTGGACGGTATTTTTGTTTCCCATTATCATCCAGATCATGCGGCAGGTCTTCTGGCCATAATCGAGAATTTTCCATACAAACGCTTCTTCTACAGCGAAGTAGCAGAAGATGACCCTATCTTCAAGGAACTCATGATGAAGGTTCCGGAGGAGAAAAGGATGAGGTTAAAGAAAGGAGACGAATTCACCTTTGGAAGCTGTAAAATAAGGGTTCTACATCCTCCCCCATTAACCGCTCCG
>JAMOUL010000332.1 GCA_027062035.1 Candidatus Aminicenantota bacterium
CTTTATGTTCCAGTTATTTTCCCTCAGCTTCCTTTCAATAAACCTCCTCTCAAAGGCCTCCTTGGCCTCCTGAAGACTATGATAGGTCTGGAAAATACTATCTTCCTCACGTCCTGGCCGAAGATTAAAGTCCTCTGCCTCAATAATTTGATTTCTCTTGAGAATGACGACCCTCTCTATTGCGTTTTTGAGTTCCCTCACGTTTCCATGCCATGGATACGAAAGAAGGGCTTTTCTGGCGCTTTCTGAAAATCTGAGTCCTGGTTTACCATATTTCCTTCCGAAAAACTCCAGATAATACTGAGCAATGGGGATAATATCCTCCTTCCTTTCCCTGAGGGGTGGAATGTATATAGGAATAACATTTATACGATAATAAAGGTCCTCCCTGAAGTTCCCCTCGCGGATCTCCTTCTGCAGGTCCTTGTTTGTAGCGGTTATAATCCTGGTATCAATTTCAACAGGATCGGTAGAACCCAGGGGTTCAAACTTCTGCTCCTCAAGAACCCTCAGGATTTTAGCCTGGGTTTTCAGGCTCATATCCCCGATTTCGTCGAGAAACAGGGTTCCCCCATCGGCTATCTGGAGTTTTCCTTTCTTATTTTTAAAGGCATTGGTGAAGGCCCCCTTAACATAACCAAAGAGCTCACTTTCCATTAGTTCGTCGGGAATAGCCGCACAGTTTATGGGAACAAAATTGCCTCCCCTTCTTTTACTTTTAAGATGGATCAATCTGGCAACCAGCTCCTTTCCAGTTCCATTTTCACCGGTAATAAGCACCGTTCCATCTGTAGGGGCAACCTCTTCTATTAGTTCCCTGACCCTTTGAAGTGCGCTACTTTCGCCGATCAGAACCACCTGTTCTTCCTGACTTCCTCTCAGCAGTCTGTTTTCGTCGTGGAGCCTCTTTTCTCTCACAGCATTCTTTGCCGTAAGTATTATTTTCTCCATGGATAGTGGCTTTTCTATAAAATCATAGGCTCCCAGCTTCGTAGCCTCAACGGCGGTCTGGATGTTACCATGACCGGAAATCATTACCACGTAAGGCGGGAATTCGCTCTCTTTTATTTTTTTAAGAACTTCAAGACCGTCTATTCCAGGAAGCCATATGTCCAGAAAGATAAGGTCAAACATACGGCGTTCTACCATGGTGAGAGCTTCCTCTCCGGACTCAGCTACTTCGACTTCAAATCCCTCGTCCTCCAGGATCTCCCTCAGAACTTTCCGGATATTTTCCTCATCGTCAACGACAAGAACCCTTCCTCTTCTCAAATTGGCACCTCAATTATGAATTTTGTTCCCCTCGGGACATTATCCCTGACGTAAACCTTTCCATTATGTTCCTTTATTATATGCATTACTATGGAAAGACCAAGTCCCGAACCCCCCTTCTTTTTGGAAAAATAGGGGGTGAATATTTTAGTTTTATCCTCATCAGGAATTCCAGGGCCGGTATCGGAAATCTCCACCCTCCATAGGCCCTTCTGAAGATCTGCCTCTGCCCTTATTCTTATCTCATCCCCCTCCCCCACGGCCTCAACTGCGTTATTAAGAATGTTTCTTATTGCCCTCTTTATCTGGTCAGGGTCAAAGTAAAGGCTTTCAGGTAGAGATTTATCCAGTTCAAGGGAAAATTTTATCTGGGGGTAGGTGGTCCTATAGGACTCATATAGCTCGTTAAGAAGCTTCTTCAGGGAATAGGGCATCTTCCTCATGTGGGGCATCCTTGCCATCTGGGAGAAGTCCTCAGCAAGGGTCTTGATAGTTATAATCTCAGAAAGAATGGTCTTTGCTGCCTTTTCTATTTCCTTAAGGTCAGGCTCAGGAGAGTTAACCTTGGATATAATTCTCTGGGCCGAAAGGTTTATCGGAGTCAATGGATTTTTGATCTCATGAGCTACGCGTGTGGCCACCTCTCTCCAGACTTCCATTTTCTGGGTGTTAACTATCGGGGTTATATCTTCGAGCACAGCAATGTACCCCTTGATCTTACCATTGCCTTTTATAGGTACAAAGTTAAGCACCATGTGCTTCGTTTCACCCTCGATCTTTGCAACGACCTCCCTCGATTCCATGGGCTCCCCTTTCTCTATCCCTTCAAGAAGCACCCTCTTTATCTCACCATCTGGTATTGCCTCCTGAATTGGAAGACCAATTTTCCCCTCGAGGTTAAGAAACAACCTGGCAGAAGGGTTGGCTGATATTATTCTACCGTCCGGTGAAATTCCTATAACTCCGGGATTTATGGCATCAAGGAGAACCTCTATGTAATTCTTCCTTTCCTCTATTTCTGTACGTTGCTTTCTGAGCTCTTCAACCATACGGTTGAATGCCTCAACAAGAAGACCAATCTCATCAGAGCCTTCATAGTCTATTTTTACGGAAAAATCCCCTTTGGAAAGTTTTTCGGTGGCAGCAAGCAGTCGTTCCACAGGTTCTGTTATGTTCTTTGCAAGATGCAACCCGACCCAGGAAGAAGAAAAGAGTATAAGCAGAGAAAGCAATAGCAGAAAGAGAATGTATGTTGTCTTCATGGGGTCGCTCAACAACCTCATTTCCTTGTACCTGGTAACGATGGACTTCAGAAGAGCGACTTTTTGAGAAACGCTTTGTGGGACAAATTTCCCGACAACCACCACATACTGCGATGGTCCTCTCCTTGAAGCAATGCATCTTATGAGGTCCCCCTTCTCCATCCTGTCCAGCACACAGGTATCCTCACCGATAATTCCCTTTTTGAGCGCCAGGGAAGATACATCCCTGTAAGCATGCAGGGGAAGGGATGGATTTAAAAGGGTAAAAACCTCCTCTTCTCCGTTATACAGCCCAACAAGATCTATATTGTACTCGATCATCTTTTTTCTAACCGTCGAGAAAAGTGGATTAAAGCTCTCCTGCCCCTGGATTTCCTTCCTGATAAGCCTCGCATAGTGAAGTAAATGGGGTTCCCAGCTTTTGTAATATTCCTCTGAAAGGCTTTCAATTTCCATAATGACTTTATCTATGGGGGTTTTAAACCAGCTCTCAACTGATCTTCCTATTATGTCAGAGGCAAAGAAGAATATCATTATGGTGGGCACCAGGGAAAACAGAAAGAAGAACATAACAAGCTTGGTTTTCAGCTTGGCGCCAAGAACCATATTCCTGCGTTCAAGGTAAAGTTTGAAAAAGGTGCGGCCCAGTACAACAACAAGAATAAGGAAAAGTATTATCACTATGTTCCAGAGGAAGAACAGAAGCAGGGTCTCAGAAGGACCTGCCATGGGAGATATCCTGGAAATATACGTTTCAACGGCAAACAGAATAATAAATATAGCCAGAATTAAGGCGCCGGAAATAAGTTCTCTCTTCCTGAACACAGAAAAATTATATCATTTTAGCCACAAACCTTCTCCTTTTCAAGGAGACCACCGACAAAACAGGGGAAATTTCCGCTTTTTACAAAGGTGAGGTATGATATGTTGATGAGAGATGAAATATTAAAGGCTCTTCAGAGGAACAAAAAAGGAGCCACATTAAGACAATTAAGGGACCAGCTGGGCCTTAAATCCAGTAAGGAAAAGAAACTCAAAAAGGAGCTTTCACTTCTGGAAAAATCCGGTCTGGTTCTGAGAAAAGGAAAAAAGTACTACCTCGCATCTGATATAAAAATAGTAAGAGGAAGATTCGAAAATACCCATTTCGGATATGGTTTCCTCGTAACTCCTAAGGGAGATTACTTTATCCCACGAAGGTTTAAAAAGGATGCCATGCACGGGGACCTGGTTGAAGCCATTGTCTTCAAGGGCAGAGAAGGAAAAATCATCAGGGTAGTGGAAAGGAAACGGAAAAAAGTTACAGGCTTCTTTGTCTGGGAAAGAAAGATGCCTGTGGTCATCCCGGTGGAAAGAAAGCTCCACGAAATAGAAGTAAAAAAGATCCCGATGCAACCAATAAGACAGGGAGACCTTGTGGAGGCACAGCTTGCCGGGAAAAAATGCGTTATAACGGATGTAATAGGCGACCCGGATGAGCCAGGGAACGACGTGAGGGCCATTCTGACCCATTACGAGGTGCCTGTGGAATTTCCGGAGCTCGAAATAAAGGAGGCAGAGGAGAAACTGGAAAGAAAGGACCTCAGAGGAGAAATAACCTTCACAATAGATGGTGAAACGGCCAAGGACTTCGACGATGCTGTGAGCATAAAAAAAACCAAGGGAGGATACATAATAGGAATCCACATCGCGGATGTATCCCATTATGTACTTAAGGACACACCTCTGGATGCAGAAGCCCAGATGAGGGGAAACTCCATATACTTCCCGGAACTGGCTATTCCCATGCTTCCTCCGATGTTGAGCGAAAACCTATCCAGCCTGAGGCCCGACGAGGACCGTTACACCATGACAGTGGAAATAAGCATAAACAGGGCAGGAGAAATCAGGGGATACAGAATATTTCCTTCCATTATAAGAAGCAGGGAGAGAATGACCTACACAAAGGTATGGAGAATCCTTCAGGGCGATAAAAAGCTCAGAAAGAGATACGCTCAGATAGTGCCGAAGATAGAACTTATGGCAGAAGCAGCGGAGCTCCTCCTTGTTCAAAGGCGAAGAAAGGGAAGCATAGATTTTGACCTTCCTGAACCAAGCTTTCTCTACACCCAGGATGGAGTTTTGCTGGACATCATGCCTGCCGAAAGGAATTTTGCACACCAGATAATTGAGGAATTTATGCTGGCAGCCAACGAGGTGGTGGCAAGGTACCTTACAAAAAGAGGATACCCAACAATTTATCGTATCCATGAACCCCCTGAAATGAGAAAAATAGAATCACTTAAGAAGATCCTCCAGGTCTTTGGATATGAACTGGACATCGAAGAGCCAGAGGCAAAGGCCCTACAGAAGGTATTGGAACTGGTTGAGGGAAAAACCGAGGAAAAGCTTATAAACCTTTTAATCCTTCGTTCCATGAAACTGGCAAAGTACTCTCCGGATCCTGTGGGACATTTTGCCCTTGCAAAGGAACATTACCTCCATTTTACGTCCCCTATAAGAAGATATCCGGATCTGGTCGTTCATAGAACCCTCAAGGCAGCCCTTGCAAAGCAACCTCCTCCATACGACGAGAAACAGCTGGAAAAAATCGCTGCCCACTCCTCCATGACTGAGAGAAGAGCTGATCAGATGGAGGCAGAAATAATTCAGTGGCGAACTACAAGATTCCTTCAGGATAAAATAGGAGAAAAATTCCAGGGCACAATTGTAGGGGTATCAAACGATGGACTTCAAATAGAACTCGATAAGTACCTGATTCAGGGAACAGTTCTCTTTTCAGACATGAGGGAAGATTATTTTGTTGTGGTAGACGGCTGGATGGCCAGAGGGAAAAGAAGCGGAAAGACCTATAAAATTGGCCAGAGGGTAAACGTAACCCTTGGCTCTGTTGATCCCTATAGAAGGCTTATATATTTCCTTCCTGAAGAAATGGTAAAGAAAAAAAGGAAAAAGAAAAAGACCAGGAAAAAGAATAAAGTCAAACAAAGCTAAAGAATGGTAAGATAATCTTATGGAAAAGGTGATTTTAGACTATTCATTTTCTGGAGTTTCGTGGGAAGGTCTGGAAAGGCATCTTGAGGAGTTTCTGGAGAAGAGGTCTTCTCTCCCCTTCGTGCAAACACTGGAAGAACCATGGTCTGAAGTGATAAGGGGAGAGCTTGAGGGGATGGAAATAGAAAACATGGTCA
>JAMOUL010000333.1 GCA_027062035.1 Candidatus Aminicenantota bacterium
GCAAAGGTACGCCGTGTGGAGTTTTTGCCTGTTTTCATTGACGAAGAATAAACCCATCAGATTTTTCGGAACTTAACACTATTTCGGTACGGGCTATGCCCTACTATTACCTAATGTATTCTGGAAGGTACTCTTTTAATTAATATTTACCTGTAACGGAATTAAAATTATCAATTCTTTGACTTTATTTCATCCTTTAAAACCTGGTAAGCTCTGTGAAGCAGAGAGGAGGTTTTGATCTGCTTGAAGGGGATATCCTTGGGAGAAACTATCATGGAATTAATAATTACCGCTGATACTATTTTCCACGGGGTAAGGTCGAAAACATCTCCTATGGGTTTTGAACCCTTTGGAGCATTAAGTTTCTCTCCGTTTTCTCTGTAAACGGAGAAGTAGGAGCTCAAATGACCGTATAGCACCTTGGAAGTATGCCCTATAACAAAGAATGGCTTTTTAAACTGCTTGGCTGCAAGAGCCAGTGAAAAACTTCCTGCCCTATTTATTACCCCCTGGGAGGTGATGGCATCACTTCCTATGAGCACGATCTCGCTCTTTTCAACCATAACCGGCAGGAAGGCATCGTAGGTAAACTCCACCTTGTAACCCATATCTACGAGCTTTTCAGCCATGAGCCGACCTTCATAGTACGGTCTGGACTCAGACAGAATAACAGTTATATTCCTTTTCTCTCCTTCTTCCAGAGCCTTGAGCAGAGAAAGGCTGTGGGAATACAGAACCACCTTCCCTTTACTCGGAATAAGCGAAGATGCGAGTTTTGCATTTTCCTGTGTTTCTCGATCCAGCTCCTTCCACAGCATCCTTACTTCTTTGTCGTTTTCCAGCGCATTGAAAAACCTGTGGAAGAAATTTATGAGGACTGCCATTGTCGGATGAGAATGGAGGAGCCTTGCCACATGCAAAGCTATATCTTCAAGGTCGGCTCCTGAATCCAGGGCTTCCAGGACGGCATCATAACTGTCCCTCAATATTGCCGTGGATCCGAGAACTCTGTTATTGGCAAGCCCCATTAACCTCTCTTTCCAGTCCATATTTTCACCCCCAGAATTATTATGTATATATATGAGAAAAATGAAGTCTCCCAGCAAAGCGTTCTGGCTGTCCTGAAAGAAACAAGGGAACCAAGAGAAGATTTGTCAACCCCGGGAAGAAGCGGAATGTTTATTAAGGCATTATAAAATGGCCAGAAGGGTTTAAAGCCTATCGGAGGTCTTGTATCAATCATAAAGAGGTCAAGAGCAACATGAAGTGAATAAACAGAGAAGATAAGTATAGACCATCTGAAGTCCTTTGTAATCAGGAAAACAAGCAAAGAAACCAGGAATCCAGCCAGAAACGTATGGGTTATACCCTGATGGTAAAAACCAATGTCTCTAAGAAAAGAAAATTTATCAAGAACAAGGTCAA
>JAMOUL010000334.1 GCA_027062035.1 Candidatus Aminicenantota bacterium
CCATCATGAACCTTCTGCTGCGATTCTGGGACGTTCAGAGGGGAAGCATCCTTTACGATGGAGTGGATATAAGGGAACTGGATTTGAAGTTCCTTCGCAGGCAATTCGCCATAGTCCTGCAGGACGTGTTCCTGTTTTCGGGCACGATAGAGGACAATATCCGGCTCTTTTCAGATATTTCGGAGGAGGAGATAAGGAAAGCCCTTTCCCACGTGGACGAGAGGGGGATGCTGGATGCAAAGCAGGAAGTGGTGGAGAGGGGTGCCACCCTATCGGCGGGCCAGAGACAGCTGGTTTCCTTCGCCCGTGCCATAGCCCACGACCCGAAAGTCATACTGCTGGACGAGGCGACAGCCAATGTGGACCAGGAGACGGAAGCCTACATTCAGGAATCCCTGAAGAAACTCATGGAAGGCAGAACAGCCATAATAATCGCCCACCGCCTTTCCACTGTCAGGGAGGTGGACAGGATTCTGGTTCTATACTATGGAAGGTTGATAGAGGAGGGGAGCCACGAAGAGCTCATGGCAAAGAAGGGCTTTTACTATCACCTGTATCAATTGCAGCTGGAGGTGTAAATTAAAAGCTAAAAAGGAAAATCAGGAAGAAGGTTTAAATCTCTTAGCGCAATATAAATCAAAATTGCCATGAAAAGTATTTTTAGGACTAGTAAAAGACGTTCCTGTAATAAATGTATTTCTAAATACCTTTCAATTTTAGTCACGTAATTTGACCTGATTCCCAATTCCTCATTAAAACACTTACATGGAAGCTCTTTTTCAAGGTTTAGGATTATATGTAATTTCGACAGCTCATGTTTTTTGTAACTATTCAAGAAAATTTTCCATAAATAAACCAACAAAATACCGGCCATTAATGGGAGTAATTTTTCAGGAAGATTAAAGGCTTGATCAAAGAAGGGAGTTAGAGTTAGCATGGCAATTGAAAGCGAAATAAACATTAAATTGGTTGTGGTTTTCCTGTTCTTTAATTCTTCGAGACTATGGATATAAACTTTATATTGCTCCAGAAGTGTATTATCATTCTTTTGATTGCTATCTTCCATTGCCAACGATATAATTTTAATTCAACTTGGAGGATCGAAATATGGCCTGTGGGGATAAGGTAAATGAAGGGAAGTGGAAAGATATTGTCAGAAAACATTTCGAAAAGGCGCTGGAAGAGTTGATGAAAAAACCGGAATTGAGCCGCTGGATAAAAGACGTCAGTATTTCGATTCCGGATGAAGATGAACTGGACTTGAAACTGGAATTTGTGTTGCAGGACCTTGATACCCGAAAGTTGCTGGAACTGGCGGATATGATTGCGGAAGTGGAGTGGAACCTTTTTGAGAAATACGATGAATTCCCTGCCGTTTACTGGAACTTCCATCCGCAGCGCAATTCTGCCAGTCG
>JAMOUL010000335.1 GCA_027062035.1 Candidatus Aminicenantota bacterium
TAAGAGGTAAGCAAACTGGCGGCAAGCTCAGGAAGGGAAGCGTTCTTCGCCCCGGAAATCCTGACCGTGCCTGAAAGTTTGTTTCCACCTTCTATTAAAACAGACTTCATTTCCTTTCCCTGAGCAACTTTAAATGTTCTGAATATGTTCTTGAAAAAATGTGGGAAGGGCCCACCGCAAGAAAATAAAGATATTTTGTCTCTGCAGGCTCAATAGCCGCCTTTATTGATTCAAGCCCCGGGCTACAAATAGGACCAGGAGGAAGCCCCTTATGAAGATATGTATTATATGGAGAATCCACTGACCTGTAATGTTTTCTGAGAAGTCTTCCGTTCCATATACCCAGTTTTTTCATTGCATAAACCACTGTAGGATCACATTGAAGTGGCATCCCGAGTCTCAGCCTGTTATGAAAGACAGAGGATATGAGGGGCTTTTCCTCATCAAGATATGTCTCTTTCTCTATAAGGGAGGCCAGAGTTATAATCTGCCTCACGGTCCAACCCATATCCTCGACCTTCTTTCTCATTGAAGGAGTGAATTTTCTTCGGAAATTTCTTACCATTCGAGCCACAACCAGTGAAGCGGATGCACCCTCAGGAAATATGTATGTGTCCGGGAATAAATATCCTTCAAGGTCCCTGGCTTCGGGGTCGAGGTCCTTTATCAACCAGTAGTTCTGCGCTGCCCTTATAAATTCCTGTTCTGGAATATATTCCTCAAATACCCGGGCAGTCTCCTCTATAGTAAGGCCCTCGGGAACCACCACCCTATACCTTGATATTTCCCCATTAACCAGCTTCTTCAAAACATCAATGGTTCTCAAAGGCTTCGAAAAGGTGTAAACTCCAGCCTGAAGTGCTTCTCCGGGGTAAAACAATCTATAAAATATAAGGAAGGTTTTTTCGTTTTTTATAATTCCATTCCTTTTTAAAACAATGGCTATTTCTTTAACAGAACTACCTCTCTCTATTTTCACCTTTTTCGTTTCTTGAGAATACCCTTTGTAATAACTATGGTATTCCTTCAGAAAATAATAGCCGGAAAAGGCAATGGCTGATAAAAACAGGATTGAAAAATATTTTAAAATTTTCTTCAAAGCTACTCCTTTATATAGTTATTCAATATTATAGCAGCTGCCACAGCGTCCCTTTTACTCTTTCTTTCCTTCCACCCCTGCCCCTTTTCCTTTAAAAGATCGTCTGCCTCATCTGTGGAAAAACGTTCATCTATAAACTCTATTTTTAATCCCATAGCCCTCAATTTTTCTGCGAAAACCTTTACCTTTTTTGCCTGGGTTCCTTCTGCTCCGTCCAATAAAAGGGGTAAACCTATTATAATTTTATCCGCTTCCAGCCTGGAATAAAGTTCCTTTATATATTCCAGATCCCTTCTTTCGTTCTTTCTCTTATAGGTCTCAAGTGGATAGGCAATTGTGCAGGTTGGATCTGATACAGCTATTCCTATCCTTTTGTCACCCACGTCGAGGGCTATTATCCTGCCTTTTTCCATTTCCTCCATCTCTCAAATCCAAGTTCTATCAATTTTTTTATAAGTTCAGTAAAGTTTATCCCTGTAACTTCCCATAGCTTCGGGAACATACTTATTTCGGTAAATCCGGGAATTGTGTTGATTTCATTTACATATACCTCTTCTCCCACAAGGAAAAAGTCTACCCTTGCAAATCCCCAGGCCTCTATGGACTGGAAGGCCCTCACTGCGTATTCTCTTATCATATTTTCTATACCTTCAGGGAGCTTTGCCGGTATTCTAAACTCTGTTTTCCCTTCTACATATTTATCTTTATAGTCGTAGAATTCCCTGTAAGGAATAACTTCCCCTGGAAGGGAAGCTTCCGGGTTCTCATTCCCCAGTACCGAACATTCAATTTCTCTTGCTGAAACACCCTGCTCTATCAGAATTTTATAATCATGCTTAAAAGCTTCTTCTATAGCTACCTCAAGCTGCTCCCACGATTTTACCTTCGAAATCCCCACACTGGAACCCAGATTTGAAGGTTTAACAAAAACTGGAAGATTAAACCTTTCTCTGATCATGGCTAAATTTATATTATCCCATTTCCTGAGTACGATATAGGGAACAACCGGCAACCCCTCTCGCTGAAAGGCCATTTTCATGTATACCTTATCCATCCCGAGAGCTGAGCCAATAACACCTGAACCCACATAGGGTACACCGGCCAGCTCCAGAAGTCCCTGTATTGTTCCATCCTCTCCATATGGCCCATGTAATAATGGAAAATAAATATCCACTCCCTTCAGGACCGATTTTCCTTCCCATGGAAGGAAGGAAACATCTTCACCACTAAGATCGTCCATGGACTTGACAAGCCGCCATTTTCCTTCCCTTGTTATGAAGATGGGTATGGGCTCATAATCCCCGGGGAAATTTTTAAAAACCGCCCTGGCGGAACTTATTGAAATCTCATGTTCGGATGACTTACCTCCGAATATCAACCCTACCTTTACCATAAAGCCTCCTGTACATAGTCCATTTTTTCATTATCATTTTCACATAATCCCTTGTTTGCTTAATGGGTATCATTTCAACAAAGGTATTCACATCTTCACAGGGAAGAAGCGAACGCCATCGGTCCACCTTATTAATCCCTGCGTTGTATGCTGCAAGGGCCAGGGGAACTTTTCCCCTATAATAGTTTAACAGCTCTGAAAAGTGCCTTATTCCTACCTTTAAATTTTCTTCAGGGTCGTAGGGATTTGAAAAGCTGGCACCCATCCTGATTACAGTGCTTCTGAAGGTTCTCTTCATTAACTGCATTAATCCAATAGCCCCTGCCGACGAAACGGCCTCAGGGTTAAAGAGACTTTCCTGATGAATTAAAGCCGCAAGAAGATAGGGGTCCATTCCGTTTCTTCCTGCAAGATTGAATATTCTTTCTCTTAGGGGAAAGGGATACAACAGCTCCAGCGTCCTTTCGTCCTCCAGAGGGGCTCCTCCAAGAGCTCTCCGGATAAGTTTTAATGAGGAAATGTAATCTCCGGAATAAGCCTTCACAACACCTTCAAGATACATAAGAAGAGGAGAATCCTTCCTCCTCCTGAGAAATTCTATCTCTGATATAGCTTCTTTGTATAGAAATGCAACCCTCAAAAGAGCAGCTTTTCTTATGTGAAATTCCTCATAGGTAGACGGAGGAGAAAATTCAACCGTTATGAATTTTTCTTCCTTTTCTTCAGTGAAAGGCTTGCCGGCTATGCAAAGTTCTCTCAGCTGCAAATATTTCTTTATTCTCTCAGAAAATTTCCCCCGGGGATATTTCCTCAGGTATTCCTCCATGAACTTAAAGCCCTTATCCTCTGGATAGTAAAACATTGACATCTGCCAGAGGTATTCCTGGGCAAGCCCTGCTCTGTAAAGACTTTTTCTGAGGCGTCCTGCCTCTGTAATCCTTTTGGCTCTTATATAAGCTCTGAATTTAAGATAAAGTTCCCGGGAATTTCTGGGTCTGCGCAGAAGAGCAATTACCCGTCTGTATTTCCTTAAAAAGAAATAGCATCTGGCCAGCGAAAACCTGTCCAGGAATCTGGCTTCCCTCAAAGCATATGAAAATTTCCCCCTTCTTAAAAAAACGTTATATCTCTTTCTGTGGCATTGTCTGGAAACTCTCCTGAGCTTTATACCCAGATCTGAAGCCAGGAGTGGATGCTCACAATAGATTTTTTCGTTAATTCCTTTTTCCCCCAATCTCCATTCCAGTTTTAACCTCTTTTCCAGATTTAGCTCATCTTTTGGTATTTTATTCAAAATAGAAACATCATTACAGTTTTCAACCAGATACTCCAGGGCAGAAACCCTTGAGGCACAGTTTCTCGGCATTCCCAGAAGAAGTAGAAAACCCTTTTTCTTATGGATTTTAACCATAGCTATCCCCAGAAAATATCTACGCCAGCAGGGTAACTCCCCCCACTTCCCGGAAAGTTCCTTTATAGCTTCTTCAGGTTTTGAATAGAAAAGAAAATCCTTGGCACGTCTCAAGTGAACGGCTTCTTCAATCGCAGGGGCTTCCAGATAATCTATGGGATGGAATTCAATGGATTTCTTCGATTTTTTGATAGATGTGGATAAATTTCGATTAATTAATACAGATATAATGGAGAGAATGACGACAACAACGGAAAAAATCAAATACTTCGATCTTTTCATACACCGGGATATCCCTGAAGAAGAGATGGATCCCCTCCTGCCAGCTTTTCAAGTAATTCCTTATAAAGGTAATCCTCTTTTACCCTTGGGTCTACCTTTCTTTTATATATTTCAATAGCAAGTTTTATTTCATCCTGTAGTTCGTTATATACATTGCCCTTCTTTTTTCCTTCTTCTATCTTCTCTCTGTTGTAAAGGATTATATCTGAAACAAGTACCTTGGCCTTTCTGCGTGCCACTTCGTGAAGCATCTTTTCTTCCTCGGTGAGAGCCGGTGCTTCTTCCTTTATCTCCTCCACAAAGCCCACCTCAAGCTCCTCTTCCTCTCTGGGAATTTCCACCTCACCCGTGGTCACCATATCTTCTTCCGATATAGTAGGAATCCTCCTGGCTGTATCCTCTCCTACCCTGGTCGAAGTTTCTGTTCTCATCTTTTCCTCTTGAGGAACGACAAATTTTGACGTTCTCTTTTCTGCTTTCTCCTTTACATGCTTGGACCTTATTGGAAGTAGTTCCACCATGGCCTCGGCATAACTCACCAGAATTTCAATTTCATCAGGATACCTTACTGGAGAAGCATCTGGAAGTTCATCACAATAAACAAGTCCTACCGGTTTCCCCTTTACTATCATGGGAAGAATAAGAACCTGTTCTGGCTTCCCTCCTCCCAGAGATGAAATTACCTTCTCATCTTCCTTCTCCCGTGGAAACTTTCCGATATAGAGCTCTTCCATTTCAAGAACCTTTCCGAAGGTACTTTTCGGATTAACTGGCATTACTATTCTTCTAAAATCCACCTCTTCCATATCCTTAAAACCTCTTCCGTCCCAACCTATAAGTTTATTGTCTTTCACGACAAAAAGTATGACCCTGTTTACAAGCCTTGAAATTGCTTCAAGCAAATGAGTTATCAATCTACTCTGGGAGGTTTCCTCCTTCATTCCCCTTATTCCAGCTATAAGAACAGTGGTTCTTGAAGGTTTTTCCTCGACACCCACTTCAGCCGCTGTTGGAGCCAAAGATAGCATCTTATCAAGGAGAGGGTCTAAGTTTTCCGGAACTTCCGGAGAAAGATCCACCTTTATGTGAATTGAAAAATCGTCAAGGGCTTTCTTGATTGCTTCGGTAAAATCTTCCCATCCCCTGGCCATTAAGGCCTGCCTTTTTTCAAGGAGGGCATTAAAATGATTTAAAAGCTCTCTTCTTATTTCTTCCCTTTCCATAACTTATCCCCCTTTCTTTCCAGTTTTGTATTTAGCCTCTTTAACATACGGACTGTTGGGAAAAAGGCTTATTATCTGATTGTAGGTTGCCCTGGCCTCCTTTATCTTTCCCAGTCTGAATTGACACCTTCCCATATGAGCCAGGAGAGCATCATAGGGAAAATCCTTCGCATCACTGCTAACCTTTTGCCACACTTTAATAGCCCCCTCACAATCGCCCTTCTCCGATAGAAGTTCACCCTCCATGAAATAAATATATTCCCTCATAATCCCTT
>JAMOUL010000336.1 GCA_027062035.1 Candidatus Aminicenantota bacterium
GGAAGAGGGAAATTCTGAGTATTCTTGAGAGGGCAAGGGACCTCAACGAAGTGGATTTTATGGTGGAAAGAGAAAAGCTGGCCGGTGAATTAAAACCCGGTGATAAAAGGAAAAATGCCGTAGGTGTTGTGATGAAGTTTCTTCTTTCTCCCTCTGCTTCCACGGTGCTCGATGAGCTTAATCTTGAGGCGAATACGACCAGGAAGTGAAATTTGATTTTCCTTTCTCAAGCGAGTAGAATTTAATCATTAAAATAGGCTCTGTTGAAGGGGGACCCCTCCGAGGAGGGCGAAGGTGAGGCGGGGTCCCCATGGGGGCCTATAAAAAGGCCATTTATGTGATTTTTTTACCTTCTCCATATTTTTTTACGCTTGCCTTTATCAAAAGTTCTGAAGAAAGTTTTCAATCCCTGTAAAAGCTTATTCCTATTTATGAAAGGTATATTTTCTGGACCATTTTAATCTAAATTCGTACAATGGAGTAAGGAGGGTATAATGTATAAAAAATTTCATATTCAATTCCTGTTTTTTTTATTAACCCTGACGTTTTTATTAGGTTTTTCCCGGACCCTGATTGCTCAAAAAACCCCTGTTGTTGACCCGGAAATTTTTCAGAGCCTGAGCTGGCGTAATATTGGACCCGCCATTATGGGGGGGCGGTTGACAGATATTGAGGGTATTCCAGGAAAGCCGGAAGTGCTTTATGTTGCCTCTGCATCCGGCGGTTTGTGGAAGACAGTGGATGGTGGTATAACCTGGAAACCAATTTTTGACAGAATGCCTGTACAATCCATAGGAGACATTGCCCTTGCTCCTTCCAATCCGGAAATTGTATGGGTGGGAACCGGCGAAGATAATCCGAGAAACAGCACGTCCTTTGGGGTTGGTGTTTTTAAATCCACCGATGGGGGAAAGACCTGGAAATATATGGGATTGAATGAGACAGAGAGGATTTCCCGTATATTAATCAATCCTCATAACCCTGATATCGTTTACGTTGCTGCTATAGGGCATATTTATGGGCCCAACCCCAATCGGGGTGTTTATATGACCACCGATGGAGGAAAAACATGGAAGAAGGTTCTATATATTGATGAGTTTCATGGAGCTTCGGATCTGGAAATTAACCCTGTAAATCCCAATATACTTTATGCAGGAATGTGGTATTTCCAGAGAAAGCCATGGGATTTTGATAGCGGAGACGACAGAGGTGGAGTATTTCGTTCCATAGACGGAGGAAAGACCTGGAAAAAACTTACCAGCGGTCTCCCTTCCGTTATGGGTAGAATAGGGATAAAGGTAGCTCCTTCAAATCCGGACAGGGTCTATGTGATAGTGGAAGCAAAGGAAGGTGCCCTTTACCGTTCTGAGGATGGAGGGGACCATTTTAGACTGATTCATAAGGGCACAGAGAT
>JAMOUL010000337.1 GCA_027062035.1 Candidatus Aminicenantota bacterium
GAAGTTCCCAGTCCAGATCCAACTACCGTGCCCACCGCATCGGCCATGAGAGCTCTATTTATTCTGGGCATCTTTCCCTCTTCGTCCACAAAACCAGCCTGTTCTGCCACCCCTATAAGGGTGCCAATAGTGTCAAAAAGATCCATAATAAAAAACGCAATGATGGGTACTACAAGTGAAAGGGAAAGGGCGGCCTTAATATCCATCTTAAAGAGAATCGGGGAAAGGGAAGGGGGCGAAGATACGAATCCATGGAATTTAACAATACCGAAGGGGATGCCCAGAATGAAAGTTATTCCCATTCCCAGAAAAATAGCTCCCTTCACCTTCCTTGCAATGAACATCGTAATTACAAAAAGGCCAAAAATCGCAAGCAAGGTTCCGGGATTATGCAGGTCTCCAAGCGATGGATTTCCTCCTCTTATCTTTATAATCCCCGACTCCTCAAGTCCAAGATAGGCAATGAAGAAGCCTATACCCACTGCTATGGCATTTTTCAGACTGCGGGGGATGGCATCAACGATCTTCTCCCTTATTTTAAGAAGCGTCACCCCAAAAAAGGCAAGGCCTGACCAGAAAACCACTCCCAGGGCAACTGTCCACGGAATTCCTCTTCCCTGAACAAGGGAATAGGAGAAATAAAAATTTTCCCCCATGCCCGGGGCAAGGCCAATGGGATAATTCGCGTAAAGTCCCATAAAAAGAGTGGCAAAGGCAGAAGCGATACAGGTGGCTACCATTACAGCACCGGCATCCATCCCTGCCTTGGATAGCACCACAGGCTGGACAGCAATAATGTATGCCATGGAAAGAAAGGTAATGGTCCCTGCCCTGAATTCTGTCTTAAGGTCTGTTCCTGCCTTTTTCAATCCGAAGAATTTTTCAAGCATTCTTTACCTCCAGGAGTTTTTTCCTACCCCTGTGTCCGCTTAAAATACTCACATTGCTTTTTGGTACCCCAAAATGCCTGGCAATAAGTTCCACAACCCGCCTGTTGGCCTTACCGACTTCAGGCGGTTCGTTCACCCATACCTCCAGAAAATCTCCCTTTTCTTCTACCTTCTCCCTTTTAGCCTTTGGATGAACCTTCACCTCTATTTTCATCCTTTTCCTCTCTTTCAATGAGAGCCTGGAGAGAGATAATGAAGCCCCTTATCTGATCTATTATATCCTCCTTCTGGGCTCTCATTTTCTTTATGGTGAGGTTCAATTCCCTGAGCCTTTCTGTAGCCTTTGCTACTATCTGATCGGCCTTAAGTTCTGCCTCCTTTATCATAATGTCGGCCTCTTTCTTGGCATTGGCCTTCAATTCCTCGGAAAACCTCTGGGCAGCTATCAGGGTTTCCTTGAGTATCTTCTCCCTGGATTCGAGTTCCTTTATTCTCTCCTCAGCATTCATAAGCTTTTTCTTGAGCTCATCCATTTCAAGAAGAAGATTGGAAATTTCCTGGGAAATAAAAAGAAGGAAATTTCTCACCTCCTCTTTATCGTACCCTCTGAGCTTTACGGCAAATTCCTGCTTCTCTATGTCAGAAGGAGTAATTCTCATAACCCACCTCCATATATTAATGATAGTTTTATAGGGTCAAGAAAAACAACTTTTATGGCCCATATGAGAAAGATGGCTATAATCGGTGACAGGTCTATTCCACCGGTCTTCCATGGAGAAACCAGTCTTCTCAGGGGTCTTAAAACCGGTTCTGTTAAAATCCATACGACTCTTAGTATCCGGGGAAAGGGGATCCCTGGGAACCAGGAGAAAATAGCCCTGATAACAATCAGAGCTATTTCCAGATCCATAAGGACTTCCACCACCTTTATTATCCCAAGAATAATGTTCTGAAAAAGGCTCATTTTCTCTCTCCAAAAATAATCCTTCCCAATCTTACTATGGTGGCGCCTTCCTCTATCGCCACCTCAAAATCATCACTCATCCCCATTGAAAGTTCTTTAAATTCAGGGCCAAAAAACGGTTTCACCTTATAAAGAATCTCCCTCAACCTCACAAAATAGGGCCTGGGATCAGTTTCAAGTGGCGGAATGGTCATCAAACCAATCGGTTTTATATTTTTCAGCATGGAAAGCTCTTCCAGTGCCATATTAAATTCATCCTCCTGAAAACCTGATTTGCTACCCTCTCCGGAGAGGTTCAGCTCAAAAAAAACAGGATAGTTAATTCCCATCTCACCCGCTATCCTATCAGCCTTTGTTGCCAGCTTTAAAGAAGCGATCGAGTGAATGGCAGAGAAATAATTCATAGCCTTTCTAACCTTATTTGACTGGAGCACACCGATAAAATGAAACTCCACATCCTCATCACTTAGGGCTTCTATTTTTGGAATGCCCTCCTGTACACGGTTTTCGCCAAAGAGACGCAGACCCGCTGAGATTGCTTCCCTTATTCTGTTCACCTCCACAGTTTTTGTAACCCCCATTATTCTGATATCTTCTGGCTTTCTTCCAGCTCTTGTTGCAGCTATCTCTATTCTCTCCCGAACTCTTTCCAGGTTTTCTCTTATTCCCATGGATTAATTTTATTCCAAAAGCAGAAAAACGGCAACTGCCGTATGTTTAGTGTGGGATATGGAAAGAGATCCCCTTAACTCCCTCCCATTAAGAAAAACAAAGGGAACTCCCTTTTCCCTGAACACCTGTATTTTTTTCCAGCCAGGATTCCTTCCAATACACTTTATTACCGCCTCCTTGGCTGCCAGGGTTCCTGCAAAATGGGAATATGGTTCCAGAAAGTTCCGGCAGTACTTTATTTCCTCTTCGGTAAATAACCGTTCTTCAAGTTTCGGATTTTCCTGAAGTTTTCTCCTTAACCTTTCAACCTCAACAATATCAATTCCTATCTTCATTCAGTTTCTCCTTCAATGCCATTGCAGCCGGCTTTCCTATTAAGGAAGCAAGCTCCTCCAGAGGTGCCTTTCTCATTTCATCTATACTTCTATATTTTCTTAAAAGTGCGAGCATCCTCTTTTTACCTATTCCCTTTACTTCCTCCAGAATTGTACCGAATTCTCTGCGCTTTCTCACCTTTCTGTGAAAGGTTACCGCAAAGTGATGGGCTTCATCCCTTATCCGCTGAAGCAGTTTTAGAGCAGAAGATTCCCCGGGAAGAACGAAATCCCTGTCCCTGGTAAAAATTCTCTCCTCTCCCTTGGCTATGGAAATCACGGGAAAGTTTGCTCCAATGGCAGTAAGTGCCTCCAGAACGGCAGAAAGCTGACCTCTTCCACCGTCCACAAGAAGAAGATCAGGAAAAGGATGTTTGCTGTATCTTCTTTTAACCATCAAAGCAAGATTGGAAAAGTCATCGTTTTTCTCATCGAGCTTATAATGTCTGTAATCCTGCTTGCTGGGTTTTCCTGCTTCAAAAACCACCACAGAACCCACAACTTCCCTCCCTGAAAAATGAGATATATCCATTCCTTCTATTCTAAATGGAACGGCAGGTAAGTTCAGCACCTCTGCGAGTTCCTCTTCCGGTCTTAAGCCAGAAACCATCCTCTCCGCTTCCCTCTGAACGAGGTCTGCCAGCTCATTCTCCTCTCCCCTGGGAGATTCTACGGCTACCTCAGCTGAAAACTTTTCCTTTAAATACTCCTTTATCCTTTCCCAGCCTATAAGGGTAAAAGCCGGCACTATTCTTTCAGGTACATCTCCAGTGCTTTCGTAAAACTGAATAATGGCCACGACTGGATCAATTTCGATCCCCTCTCCTGTATAGCTCTTCGACTCCCTCCCGCCTTCCTTGAGTCTTTCAACCCTCAGAGCCCATCTTCCTTCCTTATGACAAAAACCAAAAATATCAACGGTTCCAGAAAAATGATATGTGGGTTTTCTTGAAGACTCCTTTATCGTGAGAAGCAGGTCTCTGAAAAAGGATGCCCTTTCATAATTCATGTCCTCCGCTGCCTTCCACATTTCCATCTCTATCTTTTCCTTTATTTCCTTTACGTTCCCCTTCAAAAAATCAATGGCATTATCCACCTTCTTCCTGTACTCCTCTTTGGAAATCATTCCTGCACATGGAGCAGCACATCGTCCAATATAATAATCCAGACAGGGTCTATCCCTCCTTCCATCAATCCTTTCCCGGCACTGTCTGATTCCGAAAAGGAAGGAAACAAGGTCCTTTATCCTCCTCGCCCACGAAGCCGGGACAAAGGGCCCAAAATAAAGGCTACCCTTTCTTCTTGCCCTTCTTGCTATATAAACACCGGGAAAGCTTTCTCCAGCGCTCAATTCTATATAAGGATAAGATTTATCATCCCTGAGCCTTATGTTATATTTGGGCTGATGTTTCCGGATAAGTTCGTTCTCAAGGAAAAATGCATCCTTTTCCGTCTCGGTAGTTATAAAATCCAGCTCAGAAGCTTCCCTGAGCATCCGAACTGTTTTTGGATCCCTCGAAGAGAAATAACTTCGAACCCTATCCCTCAATTTCGCCGCCTTTCCTATATATATGGGCGTTCCATTCTGATTTTTAAATATATAAACACCTGGCAAGGAAGGCGCTTTAAGGGCCTTATCCTTCAGCTTCCCCATATTATCCGGGCCACAATTATTGATACTGCAAGGAGGAAAAAGCTCAGATTATAGGTATTAATGGTTTTTATAACAGCAGGAAGAAACTCAGCGTGGGGCCTCTCTACATTTCTTAAAGCATGCAAATAGGAGGAAACCCCTAATGGAAAGGCAATAAAGACAATGATAGAGGAAATCGGAGCAGAACCTATCACTATGGCGTAAAAGAGCGCAGCATAGGCAAGTATAAAAAGTAGAAGGTGAACGTGGGGAGCCGATTTCCTGCCGAAGAGATGTATCCACATCCTTCTTCCCGCCTTTTTGTCTGCTTCCTCATCGGCAAACTCGTTTATAAAGAGGATGGAAAGTGTGAGAATCCCCAGGAAAATAGCCAGAGGCAATAATTGAAGGCTCAGTCTACCAGTTTGAATAAAGTAAGCCCCTTCAACCATTAAAGGGCCCCATGCAAGGAATATAGCCAGTTCCCCGAGGTAATAATTAACAAGTTTAAAAACCCCATTATAAAAATAAATAAGAAATATTCCTGCGATACCAATATAAAGAAGGGTATTCCCTGGCAAAATATGATTAAGATAGAGACCTATAGCCGAAGCTATGCCTGCCATTATTAAAGACGCCAGAAGGGCAGATCCTGGAGAAATTTTCCCCTCCAGCAGGACCCTGCTTCCTCCGGAAAAGGGTGGTATTGCGCTTTTGTTCTCCTGATCTGTTCCAGAAACATAATCGAAGTAGTCATTGGCAATATTCGTGGCAATATGAAGCAAAATTCCGGCAAAAAGCGCCAGAAGAAATCTATCCCAGTGAAAAATCCCATCCTTCCATAGAGGATAAAGAGAGCCTATGATTACGGATCCTGCGGTAACGCTCACAAAGGGCAATCTGAATAGCCTTATCCATTCCTTCATTTCGCCTCCTTTTATTCTCCTTTTATTTCCTTTATTTTTTCTTAACTTTATTATTATAAATTGACGGAAAATATAAGAAAAATCCCTCAATACTTCCAGACATGTACATTCTACAGATTATTAAAAACTACCGATAACATTCTGATTTTAACTTCTCGGTTATCTTAAAGTGGAGCTTTGCGTACCTGGAAACAAGGTCCATTCCACCTTTTTC
>JAMOUL010000338.1 GCA_027062035.1 Candidatus Aminicenantota bacterium
GAAGAGCTTCTTTCTGGCGTCTGGATTGGAATACAGAAGTAGAACTGCTCCTGTCTGGGCCATTGCTTCCACAATAAGGACGCCTGGCATTACAGGCCTTCCCGGGAAATGTCCCGGGAAGAAGGGTTCGTTTATGGTGACGTTCTTTATTCCTACGATCCTCTTGTTTTCCTCTATTTCCTTTATCCTGTCAACGAGAAGAAAGGGGTAACGATGTGGTAAAAGAGATAAAATCTCCTCTACGTTCATTTTTTAACACCCATCTTTTTCTCAAATTCCCTGTCCAGAGCTGCAATTATGTCTCCGGAGATATCAACGGATGGGTCCACATAAATAAGCTGTCTTCTATCAAGGATAACGGCCAGTCCTTTTGCCTTTGCGATCCGGTTTATGATCCTTACCATTTTCATCTGAAATGCACTGAGTTTTTTCTGTTTCAGCTTGGCCATCTCTTCGTTGGCATCATCAACGTACCTCTTCAGGGCCTTCTGCTTCCTTTCAAGCTGGTCAGCCAGCTTCTGAAGGGCGGACTGAGAAAGAATTCCCTGCTGGGTTTTAATCTTCTGCTGAAGCTGTTCAACTTCCTTTGTTCTGCGGTTTATCTCGGCCTGCTTTCTCTGATAATAGGTTTTCAGCTCGCTAAGGATTTTCTTTCCCTCCTTGGAACTGTTTAAAATTTTGTCAGGGTCGATAACCCCTATCTTGGCGTTCTGGGAGAACAGAAATCCTCCGAGACTGAGGACCGCAATTGCAAAGATTAGTTTCTTTTTCATCTCTTACCTCCTTAATTAGAATGTCCTGCCCATTCCAATTCTTATAGTAAAGTTTTTATCATACTTTGTAGGCAGTTTTGGATTATAGGAAAAGATTATCCTGAAGGGCATTCTGAGCATCTCAACAAACACCCTTCCTTCTATTCCTGTACAATAATACAGGTTTCCAAGGCTTATGTTTTCTTTCTCGGAATACGCGTTTCCGGCATCGAAGAAGAACACAACGGACATGGGAGAATCCTTCATCCTTATCTCGTACTCAAGGTTAAACAGGATGGATTTTGTTCCACCGATCCTCACATTGTTTTCTGTGGGACTTACCCTGTAGTACTCGAACCCTCTCAGGGTCTGTTCTCCTCCCAGGAATATCCTTTCGTAAATCGGGATGGTGCTGTCGCCAAAGGCCTTCATGTACTGGATACGAAAATGCATCCCGAGGATGTGTCCCCATCTGAATTTGTGGTAATGGGTAAATTCGAACCAGTTGCTTACAAAGTCGGTCTCACTTCCCAGGGCCTTATTGGCGAATTTTATCCCATAAAGATATAGGGTTCCTGAAGTGGGCCATATGGGAGAATCCACGCTGGAACGGTAAATGGAGGGAGAAACTGCCGCGATTCTCATGTTGGAGAACCATATCAGCCTGTAAAACTCCGGCAGGGCGCCCAGGTAATCCTCGTTAACATCTGAGAGGGAAATATAGTCATTGGAATAGGAAATGTCAGCATGCCAGAAACCCTTCTTAAAACCAAGGCCTACGGACCCTCCCTTCATCTGCCTTGTGAACATGAAGGGATAAATGGAGAGGGTATTGTGGAGGTTAAGGGTAAGGAAAAGGGGCTTATCCAGCACATAGGGTTCGGTAAAGGCTATGCTGTAGCTCTTGTACCTTGAACCGTACTGAATGAAGAGGGATACGGACTCGCCCCGCCCCATGAAATTGCTGGTGGAAATGGAACCTCCCACGAAGTATCCGAAGTATCCTCCGTATCCTGCATTGAAGAAGATCTGGTTTCTGTGCATTTCCTCAACATGGACAACAACGTCCATCTTATCGTCGCCCACGGGTTTAAAGTCCGGGTTCTTTTTTATGTCAACTATGCCCAGCTGTTTCAATCTCAGAACACTGTCCTTGAAGGCTGCAATATTGAAGAAATCCCCCTCTGCCAGAAGGAATTCCCTCCTCATCACCTTGTCAAGGGTGTAGGTATTGCCCTCGAAGCTCAACCTGTGGAGGCGCACCCTCTTGTTCTCTATGATCCTGAAGGTAATATCCACCCTGTGTTCCTCAGGCTTTGGCTCCTCAATGGGCATTATCTGGGCATATATGTAACCTATACTTCCGTAAAGGTCCTGGATGTTCTTTACAGAATCCTCCCTTTTCTGGAGGGAATAAATCTGGTTCTTTTGCAGGAGAATCAGCCTCCTGATAAGTTCCTTTGGAAAAGCTTTATTTCCTTCTATTCTTATTTCACCTATACGGTAGATATTCCCCTCGTTGACCTGGAATATCACCTTTATCATTTTCTTTTTCTGACCGAAGAGTCCCCTGCCTTCCACAATTTCTATTTTTGCAGGCTTTACGTCCACATCCAGGAACCCAAGGTTAAGGTATTTCTTCCGGATCTCCTCCCTTGCTTCCTTCAGGGCGTCAGATGAATAGACCGTCTTTTTTATGAAGGGAAGGTTCCAGAGGGTAAGGGTTTTGAGGGCCTTTACTCCCCTGAGAAGTATGCTGTCGGGAACGGAATTGTTTCCCACTATCTCTATCTTCGCAATTCTGAGCCGTCCGCCTCCCTTAACATTGAAGACTATGGTGACCTCGTCTCCCTTTATCTTCTTTTCCACCTCCACCTTGCCCAGGGCAAATCCCTTCTCGCTGAGAAAGTCCTCTATGACCTTTTTTGCCCTCTTTATCTTCATGGGGTTGTAATAGGAAAACGGAATGATGTCTGCCCCTTCTTCCTTGAGCTTGTCCTCGATGTCCTTCTTTTTCACATACCTGTCCGTCTCTATGCGAACTTCCTTGATTACCGGCCTTTCCTTTACCTCGAACCTCAGAACAACTCCGTCGGGTTCATCCTTCTCCCACACCCTTATGTCGGAGAAAAATCCCGTGGCCCAGAGGTTCTCGATGTCCTTTCTCACCCTCTGAGGATCGTATTCCACCCCTTCGCTGGAAACCAGATAGTATTTAATGGTTTCAGGGGAAAGCTTTTTTGCCCCTACTATTTCAATTTTTTTGATTACCGCTGAAAAGGCAGGGAGGGCCAGAATTAAAACCAGACTAATTACCCAGATTTTCTTCAATAATAAATTCTCCGTCTTTTTCATGAACTTTTATTATAACCCTTTTTCCCTTTCTATTTAAAATAAGCTTTGAGGCTCTGTCAATTATTTCTTTTTCTATTATCCTCCTTATGGGACGGGCGCCATAATGGCTTTCCTTGAGCGCCTTTTTAGCTATGTGAGCCACTGCGGAATCATCCACCTCCAGCTTCCATCCGGATGTGACTATCTCGCTGTTTATCTCTTCGATCTGTAGCTTTACTATCCTTATCAATTCCTCTTTCTGAAGCTGTTTGAAGAATACAATTTCATCTATACGGTTGAGAAATTCAGGGGAGAAGAACCTTTTCATTTCCTCCTCGAACACTTTTCTCCTCTCCTTCTGCGTAAGGGAGGCAAATCCCACCTTCTTCCTTTCCACCATCTCGCGGGTTCCGATGTTGGAGGTCATTATTATTATGGTATTGGAAAAATCCGCAACCCTTCCCATCCCATCGGTTAGTTTTCCGTCCTCAAAGACCTGAAGAAAGATGTGGAACACCGACGGATGTGCCTTCTCTATCTCGTCCAGAAGGATTACGGAATAGGGTTTGTTCCTGACGCTTTCTGTAAGATAACCCCCTTCCCCGTATCCAACGTATCCCGGAGGGGAACCTATGAGCCTGGAAATGGTGTGCTCTTCCCTGAACTCCGACATATCTATCCTGACCAGCCTGTCCTCGTTGCCCATCAAGTATCTGGCGAGCATCCGGGCTGTATGGGTCTTTCCCACCCCGGTGGGACCGACAAAGAGAAAAACTCCCCATGGCCTTCTTCCCCTGCGAATCCCCACCCTTGCACGGCGTATGGCGGAGACAAGAACATCTATGGCATCCCTCTGTCCCACAACGTTCTTTAAAAGCCTGTCCCTGAGCTTTTCTATCTTTTCCCCTTCTCCTTCCTTTATTGAAGGAAGAGGAATTCCGGTCTTTCTGGAAACCAGCTCCTCTATATCAGGCTTCCTCACCACCTTCCTTCCAAGAAGCCGGATCCTTGCCCCTGCCTCATCCAGAAGGTCAACAGCCTTATCGGGAAAGTTCCTGTCGCTTATGTATATCTCTGCAAGGTCAACAATGGATTTCAGCGCCTCCCTGGTGAACTTAACCCCGTGGTGCTCCTCGTATTTCCATTTTATGCCCTTGATTATTTCGAAGACCTCCTCCTTTGTGGGAGGCTCAACGAAGATCTTCTGAAACCTTCTTTCCAGGGCAGGGTCCTGCTCCAGATACTTCCTGTAATCCTGAGGGGTGGTTGCACCGATAACCCTTATCCTGCCTGCGGCAAGGAAGGGTTTCAGGATGGAGGCTGCATCCAGGGACCCCTCGGCAGAGCCTGCCCCAACGATGGAATGAAGTTCGTCTATAAAAAGTATTACATCTTCCCTGTCCTCCAGCTCCTCAAGGATGTCCTTCATCCTCTCCTCAAAATCTCCCCTGTAACGGGTTCCTGCCACCACATCCGAGATGGGAAGAAGTATTATGCTCTTTCCCTTCAGGAAATCCGGCACGTCCCCCTTCGCTATTTTATAGGCAAGGCCTTCCACTATGGCTGTCTTTCCCACTCCGGCCTCTCCAACAAGAAGGGGATTGTTCTTCTTGCGGCGGGCAAGCACATCCATAATGCGGGCGATTTCCTTTTCCCTCCCGATAAGGGGATCGAGCCTTCCCCTCCTTGCAAGGTCCACAAGGTCAACCCCGTAGTCCTCCAGGACGCTGGGGAACGGTTCAAAGGCCTCCTCATCAGGAAGTCCCTTTGTTATAAATTGCCTGAGCCTGCCTATGGTCATTCCATAGCTGTTAAGGATTTCCGCAGCCATGGAATGTTTGAGCCTCAGAATGCCCATAAGAATATGCTCTATCCCCACCACAGGGGAAACCAGGGCATCCGCCTCTTCCTCGGCAAAGTTAAGCACCATGCTGGCTGAAGGACTGAGTGAAACCTCCTCCAGCCTGACATGAACTGTCTTTGGCGCAGGTTTAATAAAATTTATCTCTTCCTTCAACTGGGAAGGATCTATGTGAAAGGCCCTGAGTATTTTCGTTACAACTCCAACCTTTACCCTCGTTATTCCCAGAAGAAGATGTTCTGGTTCAACTTCGTATTCTCCGTAATCAAACAGAGCTATCTGACGGGCAAAGTTAATTACCTGCTTTGCCCCTTCTGTTAATCTGTGTAACATCTAATCTTCCCCCTTTCCAACAAATATATTTTACCGCATTTTTCTGCTACGTGACGGTTATGGGTTACGATTACCAGAGTTAGTGAAAGTTCCCTCTGCAGGGATAGAAGAAGCTCAAGCACTTCCTCTGCGGTTTTCCAGTCCAGGTTTCCCGTTGGTTCATCCGCCAGAAGAAGGGAGGGGTTCGTAACAATGGCCCTTGCCACAGCAACCCTCTGCCTTTCTCCCCCGGAAAGCTGGGATGGGCGGTGCTTCTCCCTGGAGCTCAGCCCTACCATGGAAAGGACCTCGCGGGCCCTCTCCTCTGCATTCTTCTCTCCCCTTATCAAAAGGGGCATCATCACATTCTCCAGGGCGGTGAACTCCGGAAGCAGGTGATGAAACTGA
>JAMOUL010000339.1 GCA_027062035.1 Candidatus Aminicenantota bacterium
CATAAACCACGGTACAGAACACAGACCGATTTTTTATAAGAAGGATTTCTACATTCCTTCCAATATAGATGTTGTTGATAACGCAACTCCCTTTGCAGCGGATATAGATGGAGACGGAGATGATGACCTGATTCTTGGAAACAATATGGGGAAGGTAATTCTTTACGAGAATACTGGTTCCAGGGATGGGTTAATACAATTCAAAGAAAGAAGAGATGTTTTCGTCTCAAAATCTTCTCCTGGAATGAAAAAGGGGAAAGAAAAAGAAAAATTACAGGAAATCGACGTTGGAACTTACTCCGTTCCTGTGCTATTTGATATGGATAATGATGGAGACCTTGACCTGATCGCTGGAGCAGGGGATGGAAAAATTTATTACTTCATAAATGCCGGCAATAGAAAACACCCGAGGTGGAAATGGGACGAAGACGAAAAAACCGGTCCGGTTTATACGCACACTTCACTTTTCCACGGAATAGAGGTGGGGAAAAGAGCTGCTCCTGCACTTTACTACTCGTACAAAAACGGGCAAAGAACATTAACCCTCATCGTCTTTAACAATAAAGGGGAATCCAGGGTATATACCTATTCTCCTGATAAAAAATTTAAGGGAAAAATGAAAATACCTCCTGAGCTTTACACATCCCACTGGAAGGAAGAAGAAAGGACGGGAAAAATGATAAAACCATGGCCTCCGGAAAAGGGAGTCCTTATTCCCCGGGTTGTGGATTTCGACAGTGACGGATTCCAGGATATACTTATAGGCTCTTCCTCTGGCAGGGTACATCTGATTAGAGATATTGCCTATAAAAATGCCCCGGAAACTGGCGGTGGCGAAGAACTTGTGGCAGGAAGCGAATGGCTGGGGGGATATGACCTTGTAAAGGGAGGAACCATCCCATTTACTGCCATTAAACTTTTCCATCCCCGATACGCCCGGAAATATGCACATCTCATATTAAAGGCCAGAAAGAAATATCGCGACGAACTCGGCTTTGTTATAGCACACACAGCTACAAAGGTTCTGAAAACAATGGTGGATGCCCCTGAAGACAAACAGGGTGTGGTCTATTCTCCAGAAGTTTTGCTGGACAACGTAAAAGAACTCTATCGTACAGCCTCTCTCATACCCTACGCAAAACTTATAGAGAAGGGAAATTACACCACCATTGCCCTGCGCTTCAAGGACGGTAAATGGCATGAACTTCCAGGGGAAATGTATTACTGGTATGTAGTCCATCCCAGAACGAGATATGAAGCACCATCTTATTATCTTGGGCGATTCTGGAGAGAATTTCTCTTTAACGATAAAAAATACGGAAAAACTGTATATCAGGCCATAAAGGATGCTAAGGATGTGTATGACGCACTGGTTAAAGTTCACCAGTGGTAAAGGGCATTC
>JAMOUL010000340.1 GCA_027062035.1 Candidatus Aminicenantota bacterium
GAAACGGCCTGGTTATAGCCTCCCTGGCCAATGTCTTAGCCCTCAACTTAGGAGGTCTCAGGAAGGCCTATCTCCGCTTCCAGGCCTATTCCCTGCCCTTCCTCCTCGTCTCCTCGGCAGCGGTTTACCTGCTTCTTAACCTGTAAAGATTTGGCTCAGGGGGTTAGGGAATCTTAAGAAATTAGAAGTTAGTTTTGAAAATCTAATGGCTAATGTCTAAAGACTAATGGCTGGTGGAGGGTTCTTGGTTCAGGGATAAGGTGGTTCAGGGTTCAACCGTTCTTGGTTCATGGAGAAGGTGGACAGGTGGCGATGTGGGGCTGGGCATTGCCAGAGTCGAAACTGAAGGCTGAAGGTTTATTACAACTTCTCTATAAGGTCTTTGTATTCTTCTGGGGATAGTTTTATTTCCTTCAATATCTCCCGCAGAAGAGGACGGGAAATGACCCTTCCCTTGTGGTGAGGCAAGGTTGTGGTGCGCCCATCTGGATGCTTATAAAAAGCATGGGACCCTTTTTGCCTTACTTTCTCAAAGCCAAGATGAAATAAAAGTTTCTCCAGCCTCTTTGCGTCTACCAAGGGAAGCTTACTCAAGCCACAACCTCTATGGTTCCTATAAATTCAGGAAGGTTTTTCCTTTCTTCTTCCCCCATTTCCTCAAGGCAGAGGGAAAGAACCTCTTTGAGGTTCTCCATGAGTTCTTCTAAGGTTTCCCCTTGCGTGTGCGCCCCAGGGACAGAGGGAATCACCCCTACATAAAGACCTGTCTCCGGGTCCTTTTCTACATAAGCAATAAATCTTCTCATGGGATTATTATAGCAAATTTCAAGGATAAGTTGGTTCAGGGTTGAATTGGTTCAGGGTTCAAAGGTTCATGGTTAAATTGGTTCAGGGTTCAACTGTTCTTGGTTCATGGAGAAGGTGTTTTTAGTTTTTGAGAATGAGGGACTGTCCCTAAAATGCTATCATCCACCGTCTATTGTCTATTGTCCATGGTCTACCGTCCATCATCTATTAGCTGAGGGCGGAAGGCGGAAAGCCAAATTTTAGTTTTTAGTGGGTTTGGTGGAGGGCAAGTTTGTTCCTGGTTCCTGGATAAATTGAGGGACTGTCCCTAAAATGCTATCACTTTTAATCTTACTTCCTCACTGCAGTTTGCTACACAAACTAATTGCGAAACTTTACTCATTTTTCCAGTTGTAGGATCTGGCTTTGTAACTTCCTGAATCATCACCTTCGCTTCTACTTCATTTCCTTGGTTATCTTTTATTGTTATTGTGGTTGAAAAATTTGATTCTAATATATACATCAAAGCTTCTTGTTTAGTATTAAATAAATACTCTTTTGATTTTCCACCCTCTTTTTCGTTAAATGACTCTA
>JAMOUL010000341.1 GCA_027062035.1 Candidatus Aminicenantota bacterium
AAACAGGATAACTACAGCTTTTTCATCTATAATGTCAGGAAGTTTTTTATAAATATCTTCCCAATTTGCAGGAACCTGGCATTCCCTGTGCATCTTTGTTAGATCTTTACACAGAGCCTTTCTATTCAGTGGTTCTCCCTTTTTCAGGGGACCCGGGGGAGGAGGAGCTATAATTGTCACATCTGCTTCCCGCAGAGATGCGGGAAGAACATTCTGAAACAGGTTTGATCTCATGGACCAGCTGGCAGGCTCAAGTATGGCTATTATTTTCCAGCCTTCAAACCTCTTTCTAATATCTTTAAGATTTGCTGATAGTGCAGTAGGATGATGGGCAAAGTCTGTAAAGAAGTACAGGTCTTTTTTCTCTCCGAGAAGTTCCATTCGCCTTTTTATGCCTTTAAATTCAGCAAAGGACCTTTTTAAAGTGGGAATATCGATCCCGATTTCAGTTAAAAGATATGCCACCGGCAAAAAGTTCAACGCCATTAATGACCCTGAGAGATGGGAATTCGAAAAGGAATGCTCATGGGCTCCAATCTTGAGTTTAAAACTCATAGAGTTTTCCCTGAGGATGAGGTTCTTGTAGTTAATGGTTTCAGAAGGATAAATAACAACCTTTGCCCTGGCCCTTTCAAGGATTTCCCGATTGATGGGGCTGTCGAAGGAAATTATTAACCCGGACGAAGGAACCATGGATACCAGAAGGGAAAAATTCCTTTTTATTTCTTCGAGACTTCCATAGATGTCAAAATGATCCATTTCTACGGGGCCAAGAACCAGATAATTCGGAAAATAGTGAACGAATTTTGGCCCTTTATCGAAAAAGGAGGTTTCGTACTCGTCCCCTTCTACAACGAACCATTCCCTTCCTGACCTTCCGCTTGTTTTGAAGTTAAGGGGCATTCCACCTATAAGAAAGCCGGGTTTTAATTCAGCCACTTCCATGGCCCATGCCATCATTGAGGTGGTGGTGGTTTTACCGTGTGTTCCAGCTATTACAATCCTTTTTTTCCCCCTCATTGCAAAATGGAACAGGGCTTCAGGCATTGAATATATCTGAAGTCCCAGCTCTATAGCCCTTTCTATTTCGGGATTTGCAGGAGATGCGTAATTCCCGGCTATTACAGCATCCAGGGGAAGAACCCTGTCAATATTTTCCCTGAAGAAACCCTGAAACAGTTCTATAGGCAGGGAACGGACAAAGTCCCCCATGGGTGGATAAAAATTCCTGTCCGAGCCTGTAACGCTGTGACCTTCCTCCAGAAGTATATAGGCCAGGGATGCTGTAGCTGTTCCTGATATAGCTGTTATGTGAAACTTCATTTTTCTATTATACAATCCCTGCCGGTCCTTTTCACTGTATATAAAATGGTGAAAAG
>JAMOUL010000342.1 GCA_027062035.1 Candidatus Aminicenantota bacterium
TTGAATCTGTCGAGCCCCTCCTGAGCGCTGGATGCCCAGACGAACCTCGCCCTTTTTCTGCGAGCCAGCCTCCCCGCCGCGAAGGTGAGCCACGATCGTCCCCTTTGATAAACAGTATTGAAATTGAGGCGGGATGCGTAATCCATCAGGTCGGGGAAGCTGGAAAGGTCAACCCTTCTGGGACGCAGATAATGAACCGTGATTCCGTCCTCCTCCATTACCCTATTCCATTTACGCGAGTCTCGGGAGAATGCCACATAATCCACCTTCCATCCACTTTCGGCAGCGAATCGAGCAGCGTAATAAGTTTGTAGAATAGCACCCGATGGATTCATACTATCATCTTTCCAGAAAGAATGCGACAAAACCAATAATTTTCTTTTCAAAACTTTGAAAATTTTAATCCAATAAAATTCTACCCGTGCCCAAAATCCTATTCGTAATGCCCTATTTCATTAAGGACAACAGGGGAGGCGGAGCGGAAGTTCAGGCATATTTGAAAGCAAAACACCTTGCACAGAAAGAAGGGCTGGAAGTGATATACCTGACTTCCAATCCGGGCGATAAGCCGCAGGAAGAAATTGTGGAGGGGATAAGAGTCCTGAGGAAACTTCGAATGCCCTTCCCCCTGCGCAACACCTTCACCATATTCCGGGAAACCTTGCGAATAAAACCCTGCATCGTTTACACCAGAATGAACTGGCCTGCTGTCCTTCCTATAGGGCTGGCATCCAAAATAATAAAGGCTCAAACCCTATGGTTTGCCACCGAAGCAAGAGGATTAAGTCCATTTTATAATTTAAAGAAGTTCTTCAACACAGCCAAAAATTATTATGGTGCAAAATATAAACTACCATTGCTTTTAATAAATGCCATTTTAGAAGACTTATTTTTCCAAACTGGAATATATTTAATGGATAAGCATTTTGTTCAAAATACTGAGCAATTAGAACTTCTCAAAAAATATTACCATATTGAAGCCAAATTATTTCCCTCAGTTCATGAAATCCCCGATGAATATCCAAGAAAGTCGCCTAACCCCACCATCATATGGATAGCCAATTTTAGCGATAACAAACGGCCTGAATTATTCTTAGAAATAGCAAAAGCGCTCCCGGAATATCAATTTATTATGGCAGGGAATATACGACCTGATTACGAATGGATTAAGAAAAGTGCTCCTGATAATCTTAAAATACTTGGAAGAATTTCTTTAGAGGAAAGCGAGAAGCTTTTTGAAAAAGCATGGATATATGTAAATACCTCTTTAAAAGAGGGTTTTCCCAATACTTTTATTCAAGCATGGAAATATAGAACAGCAGTAGTTTCTATGAATGTCGACCCAGATGGACTTCTAACTAAGAAAAG
>JAMOUL010000343.1 GCA_027062035.1 Candidatus Aminicenantota bacterium
CCACCCGTCTCTTTCCCTTTATTGTTAAGGGTAATAAGTACTATACCGGGAAGATAAGGCTTGGGATAGAAACCGATACCTACGATAGGGATGGAAAGATAATCCGGCAGGTAGAAAAGGTAGATGTTACTGAAGAACAGATAAGGGAAGCGGTGAAGGAGTTTATAGGTCAGATAACGCAGGTTCCCCCTCCTTTTTCAGCAAAAAAGGTGAAGGGAAAAAGACTGTATGAGCTTGCACGAAAGGGCGAGAAGGTTGAAGCCAAACCTGTAAAGGTGGAGATATATTATTTTTCGGTTCTTTCCTATGAGCCCCCTGTTATAAATTTCGATATAAAATGCTCCGCAGGCACCTATGTGCGTTCCATTGCACATGACCTTGGACAGAAATTGGGCGTGGGCGGATATCTTGAATACCTCAAGAGGTTAAAAAGCGGAGAATTTTCCATAGAAGATGCTCACACCCTGGAGGAAATTGAGGAAGCTGCAAAAAAAGGGGAGATAGACGACCTTATTATTCCTTTAAGGGATATCCTTCAGGAATTTCCCATTGTTTATTTAAGGGAAGAGGGAGTTCATAGAGCAAAGCATGGGAATTTCATACCCCTAAAATTTGTTGGCGGAAAAGAAGGAGGTAAAAGGAACGATTTCTTCAGATTGATGGATTTTCGTTCTAATTTCATTGGCATAGGAAAACCCGGGAAACATGAAGGGGAACTGGGGATAAAACCTGTGTTGGTGGTAAATGGCGAGTAAAGAGGGGTTTAAAACCAGGTGGGGATTTATACTGGCCAGTCTGGGTATGGCCATTGGAACCGGAAATATCTGGCGATTCCCCAGGGTGGTATCTCAGAACGGAGGAGGAGTTTTTGTTATTCCATGGATGGTTGCCCTTTTTCTGTGGGCATTACCTCTTGTCTTTCTGGAATATACACTGGGTTCAACGCACCGAAAGGGAGTGGTTGCAATTTTCCAGGACCTTTATGGAAAGAAAAATGGATGGCTGGGAGGTTTTATAGCAGCAGTTACAGGCGGAATAATGTTCTATTATTCTGTGGTTACCGGCTGGGCTCTCTTTTATACCATTTCCTCCCTTGTGGTTCCATCAAGGATGTTTAAATCGGAAGCCTTCTGGAGGAGCTTTCAGACATCAGGGCTTCCCCTTCTGTTCCATATAGTTGCAGTTGTGGTGGTGGCGTATATTCTTTCAAAGGGTGTATCAGGAGGGATAGAAAAGGCCACCAGAATTATGATACCTGCACTGTTTCTTCTTCTGATATTATCAGCCATAAGGGCGGTTACCCTTCCCGGTGGGATAAAAGGGCTGGATTTTCTCTTTTATCCGGATTTCAGCAAACTCTTTCACCACAGAATATGGTTGGAAGCTTTGAGTCAGGCAGCGTGGTCGACTGGAGCGGGTTGGGGTTTGATACTCACCTATGCCATATATTCCAGAAAGCAGGAAGATGGATTTACTAACAGTGCCGTGGTGGTTTTTGGCGACTACTCTGCCTCCATCCTTGCAGCTATGGTGGTGGTTTCCACTATCTTTGCCTTTTACCCTGATCCCGTTCAGGCCAATAAAATTCTTTCCGCAGGAAACACCGGACTTACCTTTATATGGATTCCACGCCTTTTTTCCAACATTCCATTTAGCTGGCTCTTTGCCTTTATTTTCTTTGCAGCTCTGTTTCTTGCAGCCATTTCTTCCCTCATATCACTTATGGAGCTTGAGGTCAGGGTCATGATGGATTTCGGCCTTTCAAGAAAAAAAGCAGTTTTACTGGTGGCATCCATTGGATTTGTGCTTGGTATTCCTTCGGCTTTGAGCCTGAACTTTCTCAATAATCAGGATTGGGTATGGGGCTTAGCTCTTCTTGTGAATGGAGTACTCTTTTCCGTGGCTTTATGGAGAATAGGAGGGAGATTCGGTACGTATGTCTCCTCTGTGACTCGCTATAATGTTGAAAAATACATAACTGTGGCTGTTAAATATATCGTTCCTCTGGAGTTTGTTCTTTTAATAGTGTGGTGGTTTTCCTCGGCAATGAGGGGGAAGTGGTATAACCCGTTTGTTGTGGATTCCCTGGCAACTGTGGTTCTTCAATGGATAGTTGTAGGACTCGGGCTTTTCATCGCTTTTTCAATGTTTTACAGGAGAAAAAATGAGGGCTGAAGCGGTTGTTTTTATGCTTTTGATTTTCCTTGTATGCTTCGGCGGATTTGCTTTCTCGGTGTATATGCATTCAAGGGATCGCTGAACCCTTGAATTTCACTTAAAAACCGTTTAAAATTTTAGCATGAGGCTATCAAAAAAACAGATTGCACATCTGTCTATGACAATTGTTCGTCAGCTTCTTGAGGACGAGAAAATTATCGTTGACGACAAGAATAAGCTGATTGAAGACATAGAAGCAATTATTACAGAAGAGTTCATGATGGAAGATAAACTCGATGAAGAGGCCAAGAAGATTTTGAGTGAGCATATAGATGAGATAAGAAGGGCTAATATCGAGTACAACGAGGTCCTTAAAAGGGTGAAGAGGAAACTCGCCAAGGATAAAGGGGTGGTGCTATGAGCCTCAGGCTTTCCAGAGCGAAGATCAACAGGCTGGCTGATATAGTTATAGAACTTCTGGAAAAGGCCGATTATGTGGATTTCCCTCCGTACGTTGATGCTCCTTCTCTGCGGGTTTCCATAAAAAAGGCCATAGAAAAGGAGCTTCAGCTCTATCAGGAAATAGAAGAAAGGGTTATCCAGAAAATTTCCTCTCAAAAGAAACATATAGAGGAAGGTAGCCGGGAATGGGACATACTTTTCCGCAAATATTATAATGAGGAAATTTCGAAACTGGATAAGATCCTGGAATAGAAAAATTACATTATATGACACCTGACAAGGTGATTTTTTCCTATCTTTTTGAGGGGTGGTAACTTTCTTTCACAAATTTCCTTTGCATAAGGACAGGTTCCATAAAAGGGGCAGGCTCCCTTAACTTCAGAAAGAGTTGTGGCGGTTCCCTTCATTAAAAAATCGGTATAGGGATGAGGAGAGCTCAGAATCTCTTCGGTATTTCCCATTTCCAGAATGATGCCTTCGGATAGTACAGCCACCTTCTGGCTGATGTAAAAGACCTGATTGAGATCGTGGGAAATAAAGAGAAGACCTATATTTTTCTCCCGATTTAATTTCAACAGCAGGTCAATTATCTGAATCTGAACAGTTGGATCCAGGGCAGAGGTTGGTTCATCTGCTATGAGATATGAGGGATTAAGTGAAATTGCTCTGGCTATAGCCACCCGCTGGAGCTGACCTCCGCTCAATTGTGTGGGATATGCTTCCATGACTTCCCGGGGAAGAGATAATGCAGAAAGCAGGGATGAAATTTCCCTGTCAGAAGGAAAATTTCCATGTACAAGAAAGGGTTCTTTTAAAAGAAAAGATATCCTTTTCCTGGGATTTAGTGCCCGGGCAGGATTCTGGAAAATTCCCTGAACTATTCTGGAAAATTCCCTTCTTTTTAAATCGTACACGTTTTTTCTATTAATATAAAAGTTTCCACTATCTGGATTTAATAATCTCAGCAAAATTGATGCGATGGTCGTTTTCCCCGATCCTGAGGTTCCCACCAATCCCATTATTTCTCCCCGTTGTAGTTTTAAATTGAAATCCATTATTGAAAATTTTTTGAATTTTTTGTAGATGCTCTGTAATTCAAGACACATTCCAGCACCTCAAAATTGAGTCCTTTATTCTTTTTAAAGGAGGGATTCTTTCGCATTTTTCGTTTTCAAGTTCGCACCTTCCCCTGAAGGGACATCCTTCGGGAAGGTTTGCTGGATGAGGGGAGAAGCCGTGGGGGACCTTAATTTTCCGGTTCCTTTTTAAAACTGAAGAAAGAAGAAGTTTTGAATATGGATGATAAAAATCCCTGTCAGTTTCTTCCATTGTATAGCCAGCGTAGAGAATGAGAAAATCCTCGCCTATTTCCAGTGCTTCATTTACAAAATGGGTAATATAAATTGCGTATTTTCCCTTTGATACCTCCTTGAATAAATGGGTTATTCCCCTTCTTAGCGGAGGATCCAGGGCGGAAGTTGGCTCATCTGCAATGATTATCTCAGGTTCCAGTGATAAGACAGATGCAATAGATGCCCTCTGTAAAAGGCCTCCGCTCAGTTGATGGGGAAAATTTTTAAAATATTTTTCAGGAAAATTCACTTTTCTCATCCATTTCAGGGCCCTTTCCTCTGCCTCTGCCTCTGAAATTTTTAGATGGTAAATTAATACTTCCTTTAAGGAATTTATAATTTTTTCCCTGGGATCAAAAAATGAATATGGATCCTGAAAAACAATCCCTGCTCTTATTCCCTTCCAGTTATTTTCTTCAGGAGGGAAAATATTTTCTCCTTCAAAGATTACCCTGCCCCGGGCTTTTAGTCCTTCCTTAAGAATTCCGGCTATGAAAAAACCCAGGGTTGATTTTCCTGCTCCTGATTCTCCGAGAATTACCTTTGTTTTTCCCCGTTTAATCTTTAGATTTACATCCCTTAAAATTGGGAAACTACCGGTCTCAATCCATAAATCTTCTATCTGAAGCATATAAAAAATTTTATTTGATTTTAAGCGGGCTTCAAAATATAATTAATTAAAGGAGGTTTTCAATGACCAGAAAACTCATAAGCCCCACTTTGAGCGAGAAGAAAAAGGCGAGGGAAGGAAAGTCCAAGCCGCCCTATGAAACCCATGCTGAGAATTACTATTATTTGAAACAGATGAAAATGAAGACCCCCATGATCATAGTAATGAGCGATGGAGAGATTATAAAGGGTAAGATCGAGTGGTATGATAGGGATGTAATAAAAGTTAACAGAGAAGGGGAACCAAACCTCGTTATTTTTAAGCATGCAATAAAGTACATGCTTAAAGACGAAGACTCCCTCGTTAAAAAGTGATAGGCATTACCATTGGAGACCCCGGGGGAATTGGTCCCGAGGTCCTGGTTAAAGCACTTGAAAATATTGAAAATAGGACAGTTATTATAGGTTCAAAGGAAATTCTGGAATTTTATGGAAAAATTTTGAATCTGAACGGATGGAAGAGAAATGAAATCATAGATCCCTATCCCGGGCTTTCAGTTACCCCTGGAAGGCCTCATGGAAGGCTTTCCTTTGAATACCTGAGGAAGGCTTTAAATCTCATCGATGAAGGGAAGATAAATGCTCTTGTAACAGGGCCTGTTAGTAAAAGGGCATGGGTTAAAGATGGGATAAAGTTTCTCGGACATACCGATTTTTTTGAAAGCAAATACAGTGAACTGATAATGGCTTTCTGGTCAGAGGGAATGAAGGTGGCGCTTTTTACGCATCACCTTTCCCTATCAGAGGCCCTTTCCAGGGTGAAGGAAGATGAATTTGAAGCTTTTGTGAGAAATTTAAAGGCATCCCTTGATAAGTATTTCCCCGGGGAGGAGATTATATGCTCTTCCGTAAACCCCCATGCAGGAGAAAGCGGAGAGATGGGGGACGAGGAAATCAAAGTTTTAAAACCCGTCCTGGAAAAATATTCCATAAGGGGACCCTATCCCTCTGATACTGTTTTTTTAACCGCAGAAAGGGATAAAAAATGGGTAATAGCCTTTTTCCACGATATAGGGCTTGCACCGTTTAAACTTCTTCACTTCCATGATGGGGCGGAAATTACCCTTGGTTTGCCCTGGATAAGGACTTCTCCCTGCCATGGTACAGCCTATGAAATTGCTGGCAAAGGAATAGCCAGCGAGGGCAGTATGAAAACCGCCATCTCGCTGGCCATGAAGCTTATAAATTAAATTAAAACACTATTTTGTCCACACCCATTTTCCTTTCTTTCCATTTTTAAAGGCACTGGTTCCATCCGAGCACTTAATGTAATAGATGCGAGGCAATCCTGACTCCCAGGGCCTTACATTAATACGGTATTTGATCTTATTATTGGTTTCGTTAGATTCTCTGATAATATTATCAGGATCTACTTCTGCAGTTACCGTCTTCATTTCGTGCCATCCGGTCCAGAAATGGATATCCCTGTCTTTTTTTGCTTCTCTGGAACCATTCTTAAAATAGAAATTGTAGGTTTTGGTGCCCAAATCCTTAATGTAATATTTTACCTGGAAAGGACCCAGTGGCCTTGGCGTCGGGTATGTTGAGACATCTTTTACGATAACCCAGGTTTTTATGGTTTCCACTGTCAGAAATATATGATCTGGAATTTGTATGCATACAACTAAATCAGGTAATCCCGGTATCATAATTTCCCTGGATTTTGCAGAAACCAGACGGGGGGAGTCCATCACTGACAGCCGTATATTATACTTATCCCCGGGTTTTGGCTGGGGTTTGCCGTCACCGCAAAATTCTCCTGATCTGATGCCCAACTGTCTGGCAGATACAGGAACATTGGCCCTTATGGTACAGTAGATTGAATTCCCCTTTGTAAGTTCTGCCCTGATTTTAGTATCAGGGGCAAGGTTTTTATAATCCCATTTTACAACGTACAGGCCTTTATTTCTGTCCTTCGGTGCAAATTCTTTAAAAATAAGGGCTGGCATTTTTGCCAGATTCGAAAAATCCGAGCTGACATCATGGGTACGTGTAAAATCCACAGAGCTTTTCTTAATTGTGAAGTGGGGACTTTCACCGTAAACTGCCGGTGTGTGTCTCTGCCATCTTACCCTTACCCAGAGATTTCCCTGTGTCAGGTCTTCGCGGGTGCCGGTATGTGGGTTTATACATGTTGCCGGGATGGTCCACTGATAACCTGTAGAACCTCTGGTGATTCTCACGTTTTCTGCTATTTTGCATATGTTCTGAGAGTTTCCTTCTCTCCACAGGGTTATTTTCACAGGGGCATCTGACGGTATTGAGAGACCTGTATAGTCCCAGTAGATTGTTACGAATTCCAGAGTTTTATATGAAGATTTTTGAGGAGAAAGTCTCACGTTTGTTATCTGTTGAGCAAAAAGGCCCGTTGCCAGAAGAATTAACAATGTAAAATGAAGTGTTCTTTTCATTTTACACCTCCTGAAATGGTCTTATTGTTTCCTACAGGGTAGCTTCTGCAAAATTCATGCCAGTTTTGTATGGTAAAAAATAAAGAAAAAATGCGGTGTTGAACCGGGGATGCTTAACCTGAGGTCGACATTTTTGTCGAATTTCGACAATTTCGTCGAGAATTTTGTGGAAAATATAGTATTTGTTTTTAATGGAATGTTTTAAGTTTTAATATCTATACTTTTTGAGTTCAGCCTGCATTTCCCTTTCTATATCCCTTTCCTTTATTTTCTGTTTTTTCTCGTAGAGTTTTCTTCCCTTAGCAACTGCAATTTCTACTTTTACCTTTCCTTTATTGTTGAAATAAACCTTTAGCGGTATAACAGTAAGTCTTTTTTCTCTGATTTTTGTAATAATTCTTAGAATTTCTTTCTTATGAAGAAGTAATTTTCTATCCCTTAGAGGATCGTGGTTGAATATATTCCCCTGTTCATAGGGACTGATGTGTGCTCCTACCAGGAAGAGTTCCCCACCCTTTTCCCTCACAAAACTGTCATTTATGTTTATTTTTCCCCTTCTTATGGATTTCACCTCTGTTCCCTTAAGTTCAATTCCGGCTTCATAGGTTTCAAGGATATCGTAATCTCTTTTAGCCTTTCTGTTGGTCGCCACTATCTTCATCTTTCCTCCTGGCTTCTACTTCAACTATTGTGTTTCTTATCATTTTCTTTATTCTAAATGACCAGCCTGCAAATTCAAAGGTTTCTCCTTCTTCTGGAACCCTTTCCATTATTTTGAAGACAAAGCCGGCAAAGGTTGAATATCCTTCTCTTGGTAGCTCAATTCCCAGGACCTCTTCCACGTCCCTTATTTCCGCTTCTCCATTTATCAGATACATGTTTTCAGATACTCGTTCTATTTTTGTTTCACTTCTCAGAATTTCGTGTTCATCCCATATTTCTCCCATAACCTCTTCTATTATGTCTTCAAGGGTAATTATTCCGCGTAAGGAGCCGTATTCGTCAACCACAAGGGCGAGGTGAATTCTTTCCTTTCTCATAAACTGAAATATTTCGGAAAGCTTTGAATAAACTGGAATGAAATGGGCTTCTCTTGCAAGGTCTTTGGCTTTTATGTTTTGTTTATTCTCTGTCGTGATTACATCTTTAATGTTTAATATACCTGTTACCTGGTCTATTCTTTTTCTGTAGACAGGGTACCTTGAAAATTTGTGTTTTCTGAAGGTTTCCATGATTTCTTCGTACGTTGCTTCTTCCTTTATAGCCACAATTTTTACCCTGGGGATCATTATGTCTCCGGCTCTCTTTTCCTCCAGCATGAAAAGTCTTCTTAGCATAATGAAATCGCTTTCCGTACCTCCCCTTGATAAAACCATGGTTTTTATTTCCTCCCTTGTAAGTGAAGGGAACATCACGCCTCTTTTAAGCCCCATAAGTGCCATAAGTCCACGTATTATACCGGTAAATCCGTAAGAAAGGGGCTTAAGGATGATGTAAAAGAACTTTATAAAGGGATAGGTTTTTGAGCTTAACTGGTCAGGGTAATTGGCAGCTACAGTTTTAGGAAGCATTTCCGAAAAAACCAGAATCAGAACTGTGGACGTAAGGGTCGCCCACAAAACCGCATTTTCTCCCTGCCCCTTCATTACATAATCGGAAAAAATATAGGTCACTATTGATGCAAGGGCTGCATTGGCTATTGTATTACCGATAAGAATGGTGGAGAGGAAGTTTTCTATTTCTTCCAGAAGATTCTTTATCCCTGCTGCCCTTTTATCACCTTCCCTCGCCTTTGCAGTCAATTTGTATCTGTTTATAGACAAAAAGGCTGTTTCCGATGAGGAAAACAAACTGCTGAGTACGAGAAAAAGCAGCATAAGTAAAATTAGTTCCAGACTCACAAATTCATTATACTTAAGATAGGTTTTGTAGTGAAACCCTATCGTGGGAAAATAAAATATATGTTGAGCACATTTTCAGCTTGTCAAATTTCCTGGCCATTACTATAATTACAGAGGAGGGATTTTATTATGGGAAAAAAAGTATTGATCGCAGATTATGATGAGTCCCATCTTAAAAAACTGAGGGAGCTTCTTGGGGGGTTCGATATAGAGATAGAGGAAGTTTCAACTGGTACAGAAGCTTTAAAGAAATTGAGAGAAAACGATTATGTTATGGCAATTTTGTCCACCATGCTTCCGGGAATAAATGGCTTTGAACTAACAAAGAAACTTAGAATAGAACTTGGTCTTTCCCGACTACCTGTGCTCCTGGTTTCTTCGATTTATAGAGGGGCAAGGTATAAGTATGAAGCACTTCACATATATGGAGCAGATGAGTTTTTTGAATTCCCCCTCAATGAGGAAGAAATCCTCGGCGTCTTCAAAAAGCACCTTCCTATAAAAGAAGTTCCAGCTTCCACAGTAAGGATGTCCATTCTGGATCTTAAGGAAGATACCTCTGTAAAAATGGTTGGATCTTCTTCCTCGCAACAAACAGGGAAGAAAGAGGGATTAATAACTACAGAGGAACTCTTCGGGGATCTTCTAAAGGAAGTGGAAGCTGAGGAAGAGAAGGTGGAGGAAAAGCCTGAATTTACTGAAGATATCCCATCCTCAGAGCCTGAAGAGGAGATGGTTTCTGAGGAGGAAATAATAGATGAGATGGAAGAGGAACCGGAAGAGATTATTGAGGAAGCGAAAGAAGAAGCGGAGGAAGTTGAGGAATTAATAGAAGAACCAGAGGAGATAGAAGAAGCTATAGAAGAGGCAGAACCAATAGAGGAATTAAAGGAAGAGATTATTGTATCTAAAGAGGAAAAGGCAGAAGCCAGGAAGAAAAAGGAAGAAAAGGCTGTAACCCCTGAACCTGAATTCAGGCCCGAGGAAATTCTTGAAGAAATCTTTGCCACTAAAAAGGAAAAACCGAAAAAGAAGAAAGTCGAGGAGGAAGATTTAATAGATAAGATTCTGGAAGAAACCCTTTCCGGGATGGGGGAGAAGAAGAAAAAGATCAGGGATAGGGAAGCCGGGGGAAAGAAAAAAGAAGAAAGGCCTGAAGTGAAGCCAGCCGAGGTAAAGAAGGAGGTTCCTGTCGGAATAGAGGTGGAAAAACCTCCAGAGAAGGAAAAGAAGAAGGCAGAGAAAGTTGAAGAAGAAAGGAAACCAAAAGTTGAAACCCCGCGGAAGGAGGAAGAGAAAATTGAGGAAAAAATCGTTATGGAGGAAGAGCCATTTGGCACCCTCGAGGAGGAAAAGGCCCTTGGAGAATACATTCTTATCGAGAAAATAAGCACGGGAGGCATGGCCGAAGTATACAAGGCAAAGAAAAAGGGGGTTGAAGGGTTTGAAAAGGTGGTGGCTCTAAAGAGGATTCTTCCCCATTTAGCAGAAGATGAAGAATTCATAAAGATGTTCATAGACGAGGCCAAAGTTGCCTCAAGATTAAATCATCCCAATATAGCCCAGATATATGATCTGGGAAAGATAGATGGGTCCTATTTTATAGCTATGGAATATGTCCTTGGAAAGGACCTTAAAACAATTCTGAGGAAAATAGCCAAGGAGAAAAAGGCTCTTCCTCCTCTGGATATTTCTTCCTATATAGTAATGAAGATAGCAGAAGCTTTAGATTATGCGCACAGGAAGGTGGGGGAGGATGGAAAACCTTTAAATATAGTCCACAGAGATGTTAGCCCCCAGAATATCCTCATTTCTTATGAGGGAGAGGTAAAACTTGTTGATTTTGGAGTAGCTAAAGCTTCTATAAGGGCTCACCATACTGTAACCGGCTCATTGAAAGGCAAACTTCTCTATATGTCGCCGGAACAGGCCAGGAGCGGTAAGGTGGATAACAGGTCTGACATATTCTCTCTGGGCAGCGTATATTATGAACTGGTTACAGGAATTAAAGCATTTATGGGAGGTTCCGAGGCAGAGGTCCTGGATAAGGTAAGAAAGGGTAAATTCGTGCCTCCCAGACAGTTTAATCCGGATTTGCCGGATGAGGTGGAAAGGATAATCCTTAAAGCTATGGAAATAGATCCTTCCAGCCGATATCAGAATGCATCGGAGATGAGGAACGACATAGAGAAATTCCTCCTCTCCTATAGAGGTTCGATTCCCAGTGCAAGGGATGTTGCCGTATTTATGTATTCCCTCTTTAAGGACGAGATAAAATCTGCAGGAATAGAGGTTGAGATAATAAAGGAAAAACCCAGGGAACAGGTTGTCGTCGAGAAGGTCAAAGCTCCTGTTGAAGTCAGGGATGAAGCTCCGGAAAGGAAAAAAGAAGAGAAGAAAAGGGAAATAAAGAAGAAGGAAGTGGAGAAGGGAGCAGAAGATACGGATAAGGCCCGTGTAAGAAGTTTTGGATTTGAGAAATCAGAGGTGGAGGTTGAGGAAATCAAGAAGAAGAAAAAATTCCCTGTTGGAACATTCCTTATTGTGTTGATTTTAATAGGAATAGTAGCAGGTGGTTTGTTCTATTATAATTACAGGAGAAATTTATCCCTTGTCGCGCCGGTCCCAGAAGAGGTAGTTCAGGAATACAGGAAGAAATTGGCAGCCTCGGAGGAAATTCCACAGGAAGGCATAACGCAGGAGAAGGGTTCTCAAGGGGAAGTTACCCAACCTCAGCAGTCTCCTGAAACTCAACCCGGAGGAAATCAGGAAAGCCCTCAACCCATGAAAATCCAGCAGAGTGCCCAGCCTCAGGTAAATACGCCACCTGTTAAAAAGACCACACCACCTAAAAAGCAGCCAATAAAAGTACAAAGTTCAGTTAAACCTGTTCAATCCAGGCTGAGAACTGGGGTTAAAGCTCAACCTGCGAAGCCCGTTTCTCAACCTCAGCAAAAACCTGCCGTCCAGAAAGAGACTCCTCCACCCGCTCAAACACAACCCGAGGTAAAGAAGACTCCCCCTGTTCAAAAACCGGTTGAAAAGAAACAGACGGTGAATCAGCAGATAACAAAACCAGTAGCCCGTAAGCCGGCTCCTGTCCCTCAAAAACCGGTTATCAGAGAAGGTTCCCTTGTGCCATTCAATATGCTGGATATTAAACCGAAACCCAAAAAGAAGGTTCCCCCCAAGAAACCCTCTTTTCCAAGAAAATCCGGACTCATAACCCTTATGGTACTTGTGTCTCCGCAGGGTAAGGTGGAACAGGTGAGGGTTATAAGGGGACTCCATCCCAAGTACGATGAAGCTGCCAGACAGGCGGTTATGAAATGGGTTTTCACCACTCCTATGAAAGAGGGTAAGAAGGTTCGAACCTGGACTGTGATAACAATAAAATTTTAATAGAGAGGTGAAAAAATGGCGTTACCAAAAGAACAGGAGAGCTTTTATAAGCAAACCTTAGAAAACGCTAAAAAGGAAATTCAGAGAATCGAAAAGGAGATGGAGAAGGAAGTGGCAGAATTTAAGGCAAGGATGGCGGAACTCCAGAAACAGAAGGAAGCTGTAAGACAGATTTATGACGGAGCAGCAGAAATACTCGGGGTTCCCAACGAATTTGAAGAAGAAGAAAAGGAGTAATCCTCAGGATACCCGGGATAATAAGGTATGTGGACAAAATGTAACGTTTGTAAAAAGATAGTTTATAAGCAGGACATAATTGATAACCTTTATGTATGTCCTCACTGTGGGTTTCATTTTAGATTGACCTCCAGGAAAAGACTGGAGCTTCTCCTGGATGATGGAAAATATCAGGAGATATTTCCGGACCTCGAATCCCTTGACCCTCTGAATTTTGTGGACAGAAAACCTTATCCGCAGAGGATAAAGGAAAGTATGGAGAAGACCGGTGAGAAGGAAGCTGTGGTTGTGGTTAAGGGGAAAATGGACGGAATTCCTGTAATAGTGGCAGTTATGGAATATTACTTTATCGGTGGCTCTATGGGCTCTGTTGTAGGAGAAAAAATTTCCCGTGCGGTAGAGGTAGCCCTTGAGGAAAAGAAACCCCTTATAATTGTTTCTGCGTCAGGTGGTGCGAGGATGATGGAGGGGATTTACTCGCTTATGCAGATGGCTAAAATTTCAGCAGCCCTGAAGAAGCTGGACAGGGCAGGGATACCTTATATTTCCGTGCTTACCGACCCTACAACCGGCGGAGTAACTGCCAGTTTTGCCATGCTGGGCGATGTGAATATAGCAGAACCCCAGGCTCTTATAGGGTTTGCCGGGCCCAGGGTTATAGAGCAGACTATAAGGCAGAAACTTCCAGAGGGTTTTCAGCGTTCCGAGTTTCTACTGGAACATGGGATGCTCGATGCCGTGGTCAACAGGAATGAACTCAGGGAAACCATAGTGAGGTTACTGAGACTCTTCCTGAATCTTCCTCCAAGTTGAAATATAAAGAGGCTCTGGGGTATTTAGAGTATCTCCAGGAGTTTAGAATAAAGCTTGGACTGGAGAGGATGCGAGCCCTCTCTGAGATTCTCGGTCACCCCTGGAGAAGCTATTATTACATAATAATTGCTGGAACCAATGGGAAGGGGTCTGTCGGAGCTTTTTTAACGTCCATACTTTCAAAAAGGTACAGGGTTGGTTTTAATTCATCACCCCATCTTGTTTCTCCGAGGGAAAGAATAAGGCTGAATGGACACGCAATTTCTGAGGAGGATTTTGGATTTTTTATAGGAAAGGTGGCCAGGGCATCAGAGAAAATCAATTATAGATTTCCCCATCCTGTCACATTTTTTGAAACCCTGACGGCAGCAGCGATGCTTGCGTTTCAGGAGTGGGATGTTGATGTTGGAATATTTGAGGTGGGAATGGGAGGCAGGCTGGATGCCACAAATATAGCGGATGAAAACATGAGCATTTTAACCGAAATAGACCTGGACCATACCAGACATCTTGGAAAGACTGTGGAGGAAATTGCAAAGGAAAAAGCTTTTGTCATAAAAAATGGTATTTCTGTTATTGGTACCGAGAAGGATAGCGTTAAGAAGATCTTTCAGGAGAGGGCAGAGAGTAGAGGAGTAAAATCAAGAATCGTTTTCTCTGAAAATAATTTCAGAATTCTTGAGCCGATGCATAAGTTCTGGTTTAAAGGTGAGGATGAGTACGTTTTTTCCCCTTCGCTACCAGGGAATCACCAGGGCAGGAATGCTTCTATTGCCATTTCCGCTGCAGAGGAACTTAAGGAACAGGGTTTTTCTATTTCAAAGGAAGACATCCTTTCCGGAGTTTCCTCTGCATTCTGGCCAGGCAGGCTCGAGACAGCCGGGAAGATAACCCTCGATGGAGTTCACAATTGTCATGCTTCTATTTCCGTTGGTAGATATCTGGAAGAGACAGGTCCCTGGGATACAATGATTTTTACCATCATGAGAGACAAGGATTATAGATGTATGGGCAGAAACCTCTTTCCCCACTTCAGAAGAATAATACTTACAGAGGTGGAATCTCGAAGGAAGATGCCAGCAGAGCAGTTACTTCCACTGGCTTCAAGATATGCGGAGGTTCATATTGAGAAAAATCCTTATGATGCCTTGTCCCTGGCAGGGGAGATGTCCAGAGGGAAGATTTTTGTGGGGGGATCCCTTTACCTTATTGGTAAAATCAGGGAGAGGTTACTTGAAGAAGGCGTGGTGGATAGACTATGAAGAATATTTATTCTCTGGAACACAGGGAAGTCAGAGATCTTGTGCAATCGCTGGGTTATCCTGCCTTTCAGGGCGATAATCTGTACAGGTGGTTATATCTAAAGAGAGTTCAGAAATTTCATGAGATGACCGATCTGCCTTCTGCTCTCAGAACATATCTGTCCGACCATTATTTTATAGGACTTCCCGAAGTCATTGATAAAGTTCGTGGTTCCGATGGTACAACGAAGTTTCTTATGGAACTCGAGGATGGGGAAAGGGTTGAAGCAGTTCTTATTCCGGAAAAGGGTCATACTACCTTTTGTATCTCTTCTCAGGTGGGATGCAGGATGGGATGTAAATTCTGTGCCACCGCCCTTTCAGGACTTGTTAGAAATCTAAAGTTCCATGAAATTACAGGGCAGGTGCTCCGTCTTCTGGAGGATGTGGATAACAGGGTCAACATAGTATTTATGGGTATGGGAGAGCCGCTTGATAACCTGGAGGAAGTGGCAAGGGCTATAGAAGTAATGAGCAAATGGATGGGGATTTCCCCCCGCAGGATGACACTTTCCACTGTAGGTCTTGTGGATAAGCTGGAAGAGATGCTTTTAAAGTTCCCCAGTTTGAGGGTGGCCCTTTCCCTGAATTTTCCCGATGATGAAAGAAGAACACAGTTTATGCCCATAAACAAAAAATACTCAGTGGGGGACCTGATAAGTTCCTTAAGGAAATTACCCATAAAGAAGAGGGAAAGGGTGACGATAGAATATGTCCTGATGGAGGGTATTAACGATTCCCGGGCAGATGCTATAAAGCTCGGGAAATTGTTGAGGGGATTGAAGGTTAAGATAAACCTTATTCCCTACAATGAGAACGAATTTCTCCCATGGAAGAGACCGAAAAATGATAGGGTTGAGGATTTTGCCAGCAAGCTCAGAGAAATGGGATATTCTGTTTTTGTGAGGTATAGTAAGGGAAATGAAATCAAAGCAGCGTGTGGACAGCTTAGAGCTCAGAGGGGTCAGGGTACATAACCTTAAGGGGATAAATTTATCCCTTCCCCATGGAAAAATAATAGTAATTACAGGGGTTAGCGGATCAGGAAAGAGTTCCCTCGCCTTTGATACCATTTATGCAGAGGGGTATCGCAGATATGCTGAAACACTGTCCTCCTATGTGAGGCAATTTCTTGAAAGATTGGAGAGGCCGGAAGCTGAACTTATAGATGGCATAGCTCCCGCAGTGGCAATTACTCAGATGCAGGGTCCTAAAAATCCCCGTTCAACTGTAGCAACTGTAACCGGAATATATGACCTTCTTCGTCTCCTTTTTGCCAAAGCAGGGATTCAGCGATGTTACAGGTGCAACAGGGAAATAAGGGAAGCTTCCCCCACCCTTATCTGGTCAGTATTAAAGGGATATGCAGGAAAAAGGGGTATAGTTGCCTTCGAACCCGTCCTCGGTGAAAAGGAATTGCGCAGGATGGGATTTACTCGAATTTTTAGAGCTGGTGAAACCCTATACTGGGAGGAGGCCGGGGAACTTAAGGATGGTGATCTGATACTTGCAGATAGGTTTGTAATAGACGAGGGTGATAGAGAGAGAATTGATGAGGCATTCCAGGTGGCATTCAAATACGGAAACGGAAGGGCGTATCTTTTTGTGGGGGAGAAAGAAATAAGATTCACAACCAGAAGGGAATGTCCTTATTGCAGTATTGATTATCCCGAACTTGAACCCAATCTTTTTTCCTTTAATTCTCCCAGGGGTGCTTGCCCGGTGTGTTCAGGTATGGGAGAGGAAGCAGTGCTCGATTGGGACAAAATCATTCCAGATCCCACCCTCAGCCTTGAACAGGGCGCTGTGGTCCCCTTTAACACTGAAACCAATTATGACTACTGGATGGAAATGCTGGAGGAGGCAGGAATAAGGACTGATATTCCCTTTGAAAGGCTCACGTTAGAGGAACGGAAATGGGTGGAAGATGAAATAAAGGAATTTTTTGCATGGCTCGAAAGAAAGAAATATAAAGTCCAGGCAAGGGTAACTATAGCGAGATACAGAAAATATATACCATGTAGAGCCTGCGGGGGAAGAAGGTTAAATACCATTGCGTTGAATGTTTATTATAGGGGAAAGAATATCGGTGAGATAACGGAGATGACCGCAGGCGAAGCCTTTAAGTTTTTCTCATCCATAGGGCCCGAAGGAGAGGCTGAAGAAAGGCTGATTTCAGAAATAAAGGAAAAACTGGAGTTTCTCGTAAAGGTTGGACTGGGGTATATAACCCTTGATCGTATGAGCTTTACCCTGAGTGGAGGAGAATGGGAAAGGGTTTCTCTGGCATCTGCCCTCGCTTCAACCATAACCGGTGTCATATATGTTCTGGATGAGCCTTCCATTGGTTTGCACCCGAGGGATGTGGAGAAGCTTATAGACACAATAAAAAGATTAAATGAAATGGGAAACACCATTGTGGTTGTGGAACACGATCCCCAGATAATCACTTCATCTGACTGGGCTGTGGAGCTGGGTCCCGGCGCTGGAGAAAGAGGAGGCGAGGTGCTTTATAGTGGGGATGTGGAGGGCTTAAAAAAGAGCAAAACACCAACCGGATCCTTTCTCAGAGGAGAAATTAAACTCCCTCTCATGAAAGACAGAAATTCCAGTGGCTGGATAATAGTGAAGGGAGCGAGAAAATTCAATCTTAAGAACATAGATGTCAGATTCAAATGGGGCCTTCTGAATTGTATTACCGGAGTTTCCGGTTCGGGAAAATCCACTCTCCTTTTCGAAGTTTTATATAAAGGAATAATTGGGGAGGCAAAAAGGGGTGAAGTGTTTGATGAAATTGTTCTTCCTTCTCAGTTTCGCGAGGCGGTCATAGTTTCCCAGCATTCCATCCCCCGTTCTTCGAGGGCAACGCCGGCAACATTTTTGAAGGCCTTTGACTCCATAAGAAAGGTATTTGCTTCTCTCCCGGAGGCAAAGAGGCTTGGATTCACTCCAGGACATTTTTCCTTTAATTCTCCCCTGGGAAGATGCCCTGCCTGTAAGGGGGCTGGCTGGGTAAAGGTGGAAATGTATTTTATGGAAGATATGGAAGTGAAGTGCGATCTTTGCGGAGGAAGGAGATATAGGGAAGAAATTCTCAGGGTCAGGTACGGGGGTAAGAGTATATCAGATGTACTCAATATGACGGTTAGTGAAGCCCTTGAGCTTTTTAAAGAGCATGGCCCGGTTTTAAGGGAGCTGTATCCACTGGTGGAACTGGGTCTCGATTATCTGAAGCTTGGACAACCCCTTTCCACACTTTCGGTGGGAGAGGCTCAGAGGCTGAAACTTGCCCAGGCCTTTAAGGAAGGAAAAGGAGGAACTCTTTTTTTAATGGATGAACCCACCACAGGCCTTCATCCTGTGGATATAAGAAAATTGCTTTTGGCAATGGAGCGACTCCTGGATGAGGGAAACACCTTCATAGTTATAGAACATAATATGGATTTCGTAAGCAGGTGTCACCGGGTTGTTGATCTGGGACCAGAAGGAGGAAACCTTGGCGGGAGGGTGGTGGCAGAGGGTTCTCCCCTGGATATTGCAGAGTCAGGTACTTATACAGGCAGTTTCCTGGCTTCTCTTCTTCATTCTGAAGGGTTTAAAACTTCATAGAACCTTTCTTCCAGCTCAGGGGATAGTAGCTTTCCTTCTCTGAGCGCTGATATCAAAAGAGAAGCGGCTCTTTTGGGTTGCTTATTCCTTAAAACTTCCAGAAATTCCCCGGGTTTCAGCCATGGAATAAGATTTTTCTCTGGATTAATAAGGTTGTGTAAAAGTTCATCATGGGGCTTTTCGTAATGTATGAGGGGATATGAAACTCCGTTCTTTTTGAGGATTTTTCTGAAGACAATTTTTTCCCTGCATTTTAAAATGGCCCGCCTGTAGGAAGGCGTATAGGGATAAGGTATAAGGAATGGAGAGTTGGGAAGAATATGGAAGTAACTGTATTTTGCCATAAGCCTTGCTACGAAGAGAAACTCTTCAGTGAATTCTGCGAGGGTGGACATGCAATCGCTCAGGATCCAGTAATGATAATTCTCTATGCTTAACCTCTCCATAAGGGACACAGCTTCTTCTATTTCCCTTTCCCCTGATTTTTTGGCGAGTCTTTTTGCCCTGGGCTTTATAAATACATCCGTTCCTATCCATAATATTGGTTGAGAGACAAAGGGGGCCGACTTTATGGCGTCGAAGGCCGCAGGGCTGAGAAGGCTATCCATTGAGGTCTGTATGCCCCAGAGCTCAAAACCTTCCTCTTTCAATATGGAAAAGACATTTACGGCATATTCCGGGTCCAGGAGGATATCGTCGTCTGCAAGATTAACTACAGGAGCTCCTCCAAGTTCTTTGAATTTTCTAAGCCATTCTCTTATAAGAAGAGGAGGGGTTTTTCTCTGCTTTCTTCCGTGGACGTGTGTACAGAAGATGCAGGAGCGTGGGCATCCCCTTGAAACTACCAGTTCCAGTCCCTTATTGTAATCCTCAGATGTGAAGGGAGAAAAGGAAATGGGTGTCAGGGAAAGGTCCTCCCTTCTTGGAGAGACCGGCTTGATTCTTTCTCCGTTTATCCTTAAAAGCCATGGTCCTTCAGGATGCATTCCCTTATTAAGTCCGGAAAGAAGCTCTGGAAACAGAATTTCCCCCTCCCCGGAAAATACTATGTTTGCCCTCTCCATAAATGTGAAGGTTTCCCGGGGGGCCATGGTGGGCGTTACGCCTCCCACAGCAAGCAAAGTTTCATCCGGCATGAACTTTGAAAACTCCAGGATTTCCAGGAAGAAATCGTCAAATATGGTTATTCCAACAAGGTTATAATCGGACAGTTGTCTATAAGGGGTGAGATGAAGAGAGGGTATCTCCAGATAGGAAAAATCAACTTTAAATCCCCGATTTTCGAGTCCTCCTGCCAGAAACAGAATGGATGGAGGAACGGAGAAACTTTCCCACCTTTTTTCCGTTCTTCTGGGGAAAAGAAGGAGAATTGTTTCAATGTTCAGAGGCTTCAAATTCGCCTCTCCTTTCAAAGAATGCCTGAATTTTCTCTGTCTCCCAGGTATTTATTATCCTTTCAGGCGGAAGAGCTGCCTTTCTGGCCACCATTATTCCATATTTTCTTAAGGACTCAAGGGTAGCAGTGGAGTGTGCATCTGTTCCAATGGAGAAAAATATTTTGTATTGTTTCGCCCTTTCTATCAGCCAGTAGGGAAGGTCAAGCCTATCGGGCTGGCAATTTATCTCTATTGCGATGTTCTTTTCCTCTGCCTTTTTGAAGATTTCATCCCAGTCAGCCTCTGCCTGGGGTCTTTTCCCTATTAATCTTCCGGTAGGGTGACCGAGAATCCTTACGTATGGGTTTTCCATTGCATTTAGAAGTCTCCTGGTCATTTCGTCCTTTCCCATGTCCAGCTTCAAATGAGGAGAAGCTATAACATAATCCAGCTTCGAAAGTACAAGGTCAGGATAGTCAAGCCTTCCGTCTTCCAGAATATCTACCTCGCATCCAGCAAAGACCTTTATGGGAAAGCTGGTGGATTTTATTAGCTCTATTTGCTCCATAAGTCTTTCTGCAGAAAGTCCCCCTGCTATTCTGGAAGACTGTGAATGGTCAGAAATGCCAATATATTTATAACCAAGATAAGACGCCTTCTCCACCATTCTCTCCAGTGTATCTCTTCCGTCGGTCCAGTCAGTATGCATATGAAGGTCTCCCATAAGGAGTTTTTCTTCTACCAGAGGAGGAACCTTTTCCGGATTTAAATGCCTTACTTCCGGTGGGATCCATGGAAGATCAAGGGCTGAATATATTTCCTCCTCTGTGTTATAGAAGGCCTTTCCTTTTACAAATAGTCCATCCTCTTTAAGTTCCCCTCCCATTTTTTCGGCTCTTTTCTTCAGGAACTCTATATGTTCAGGTGGTCCGGTTAGAAGTAGTTTCCATATCCCCTTTTTTCTCCTTTCAAAAAAGTCCACAGGGATGCCGGAAGGAAAGTAAAACCTTATTTTATTCTTGAGCTTTACCTTCGGCCATGGAAATTTCAGGGGCTTTCCGAAGAACATGATGTCCACGTCCGTGAAGATTTCGTCCCACCTTCTGAAACTTCCCACAGGGATGGAACCCTCCACCTCCTCTGTGGCAAGAGCCACAGCCTCCTCAGCTTCTTCTATGGAAAATTTGCCAAGATAGTGTTTTATTCTTTCCATGGATTTTAGAATTTTTTCTATTTTTCTGGGTCCAAATTTTGGAAGTTCCTTTGCCCTTTCAGATGAGAGAAACTCTGTAAGCTCTTCGATATTTTTTATTCCATAGGAGGAATACAAGATTCCAACTGTTTTCGGCCCCAGATTTGGCACCCGCAGGAGAGAAAGCAGAGAGTATGGCATCTCTGAAAGGAGTCGTCTATGAAGATTACAGTCGCCAGTTTCCAGTATTTCCATTATCTTTTTCTCTATTGCCTCCCCGATTCCCTCAATTTTTCTCAGCTCCCCACCTTCCCTGACATAGTCTTCTATCTTCTGGGGAAAATTTCGGATGGTTCGTGCCACGTTTCTGTAGGAGCGGATTTTAAACGGATTTTCTCCCTTTATCTCCAGAAAATCTGCTATCTCATCGAATATCCTTGCTATGGTTGCGTTTTGCATTTTTAAAGCTCCCCATTTTCCTCTTCCTTGATATAATGCGCTCCAAGGCTATTTTTGTTTCTAAGGGCGGATTTTACCACCAGGAGAGCTGTTAAAATTCCGTTCCTTAATCCTATTATCTGGTCGTTTACCCTTGCAGTTCTGTAAAATTCTTCTATTCGTTTAAAAAGATATTCGAGGTCCGAGAGGGCCCTGTTGAGTCTCCTTTTAGTACGAATAATTCCCGCATAGTTCCACATCGTATGTTTTATGTTGACCCAGTCCTGAACAATGAGGGCTGGATCCACCTTCGTTTCCCTTCGAGGCCTTTCCCAGGGAGGTATATCCTTGAAGGGAAGGTCTTTTCTATCGTTTTCCGTCATGTTTATGGCAGCCCTCCATCCCCATGTAAGCCCTTCAAGCAAAGATGTAGAGGCCAGACGATTTGCCCCATGCACTCCGGTGCAGCTTACTTCTCCCACTGCGTAAAGTCCGTCAAGGGAGGTTTTCCCCCAGGTGTCCACAAGGACTCCTCCTATGGCATAGTGGGCAGCAGGGACTACCGGTATGGGACCCCTGGAAATATCAAGACCGAGTTCAAGGCATTTTTTGTAAATTGCGGGAAAACGAGAGGATATTTCAAAATCAGCATGGGAAGCGAGGTCAAGAAGCACGTAGTTGTCACCGCGCCTGTGCATCTCTTCGAATATTGCCCTGGATACCACGTCCCTGGGAGCAAGTTCCTCCTCCTGGGTATATTTGTGCAGAAAGGGTTTTCCGTCCTTGGTAAGCAGTTTTGCCCCTTCGCCCCTTACCGCTTCAGAGATCAGGAAGCCGTCTGCATCACGGTGGAAGAGAGTTGTGGGATGAAACTGAATGTATTCCATATGGATTACTCTGGCCCCGGCGCGGGCTGCCATGGCATATCCGTCCCCCCTTGAGCCAGCAGGATTTGTTGTGTGAAGATAAATTCTTCCCAGCCCCCCTGTGGCGAGAGCGGTAAATTTCGCAAAGAATCTTTTTATTTCGCCGCTTTCTCTATCCAGAATGTAAGCTCCGAGACATACGGGTTTTTTGTATATCTCCAGAGGATTCCTTGAATGGTGAGTGTTGGTTATAAGATCTACGGCGGTGTGTTTTGTGAATATTTTTATATTGGGATGTTCCATAACTGCTCTGGAGAGAATATCCATAATTGCCTTGCCTGTCTGATCTCCAACAAAGAGGATCCTTCTTCTGGAATGGGCAGCTTCCTTTCCATAAATCAGTTTTCCGTTCTTTGAAGCGAAGGGCACGCGGAGTCTCTTAATAAGAAACTCTTCCACGATCCCTGGACCTTCCCGGGACAAAATTTCCACCGCCTCTCTGTTGTTGATACCACCGCCAGCCTTAATTATGTCCTTTGCCAGCAGTTCCGGAGAGTCATCTTCGCCGAGTGCTACAATTCCACCCTGTGCCTGATAGGAATTTCCCTCCCAGAGTTTCTCTGCTTTAGTTACAAGAATCACCTTTAGCCCTTCTTCTGCAGCTTTCCATGCAAGGGTAGCCCCGGCGATGCCAGAACCTATTACGAGAACATCTGAATGGATTTCTTCGCTCATTTTATCCCTCTAAAATCAGACTTATATCCGAGGCCGTAAATGAGTGGGTAAGGTATCCTATGGATATCATATCCACCCCTGTTTCTGCCAGTTTCCTTACATTTTCCAGTTTTACCCCTCCAGAGACCTCAATCTCTATTTTGCCCTTTGCCATATCTACCGCTTTTTTGATGTCCTCAAGGGAAAAATTGTCCAGCATAACCCGGGAAGCTCCCTCTTCCAGTACTACCTTGAGTTCTTCTATATTTTTTACCTCGACCTCAACAAATTTCCCGCTTTTCTTTGCCCTCCTTATAGCTTCTCTTATGGACCCAGCAGCAGTTATATGGTTTTCCTTTATTAGAACCATTTCTTCCAGATCAAAACGGTGATTCATCCCTCCACCCGCTCTTACAGCGTACTTTTCAAGGGTCCTGAGTAGAGGTGTTGTTTTCCTTGTATCCATTATTTTTACCCCGGTTCCTTTAACAGCCATCACAAATTTTGAAGTTGTGGTTGCTATACCGCACAGTCTTTGAAGAAAA
>JAMOUL010000344.1 GCA_027062035.1 Candidatus Aminicenantota bacterium
TTCCATTGTCAGATATAGATAGAAAAATCTCTTCCGGGCGGTCTTCTAATTTGATTTCTATCCTGGGATTTTTAACTCCTTCCAGGGCATGCATGGAGTTCTTTAATAAGTTATTCATTATCTGATGAAATTCATCCGGGTTTCCTGTAAATATTATTTTTTTCCTGTTTATGATTATTTTTATATTTACGCCATTTCCCTTAAACTCTTCAAGGGAAATAGAAATGGCCTTCTTTATGGTTGATACAAGGTCAAAACTCTGAATAAATCTTGTTCTGGGTTTGGAAAGCTTCATGATGGAACTGAGAATTCGATTCATTCTGTCAATTTCCTTTAAGATTGACCTGGAATACTTATTAAATGTATTTTGATCCATTGTGTCGGAGTTAAAACTCATTTCCAGCACCTGAACCATTGCCCTTATAGCAGCTAAAGGATTTTTAAGTTCGTGAATTATCATGGAATAAAGGGTAGAAAGTTCCTTTTGTAAAGGAATAAAAAAGATAAGCTCAAATTCCTGTTCATCAATGGTGAATCGGTATACGTGTTTTTCATAATTCATTTTTCCGATTTTATGGATATTGTTTTTGTTCTCCATAATATCCCTGTAGAGCCTGGGTCGGCGTTTCAGAAATTGATCGAATGCCTCTGGTAAAATTTTTATCGATTCTTTGGTCCTGAGGATGACCTTGAAATCCTCAGCCGGGTAAATATTTAAATTCATTCTTTAATTCTAACACACCGTAATTGGTAAATAAATTATCATGCACCGTGAATAATTATGGTAAATTTTTTACCACGTATTTTTCCCATGCAGGTTATAGAGCCAGTTTCCCTCTGGCATGAAAATTGCTCTTTATGGGTGAAATGGGAAAAAAGAAGAAAAGGAAGAAACCGGAGGTCCTGATAGTAGACGATGAGGTGAATATTACCTTATCGATGGTTGAATTTCTTGGAAAGAAACTTGACTGTTATGGAGCTTATAGCTATGAAGAAGCTGTTTCTTTCCTTTCGAAACATCCTGTGGACCTTGTTATTTCTGATATAAAACTTCCGGGCAGGGATGGTTTTGACCTTTTAATGTGGATTCGTAAAAACTTGCCCAGGACACGGGTGATACTTATTACCGCTTATGGTTCACCTACATTTAAGGAGAAGGCAAAAAGGAAGGGGGCTCTTCTATATATAGAAAAACCGGTGGATTTAAATCAGCTCATCCGGATCATCGGAAAGATGTTTGAGAAAAAGGGTTTTGAGGCGGCTATAAGTGATCTTGAGCTTGTGGATATTCTTCAGTTCCTTTCCTTTTATGATAGGGATCTGATAGTCCATGTGGAGAATCATATAGGACAGAGGGGCGAAATAGGTATTAAAAATGGAAAGGTAATGTGGGCTAAAACCGAGGATTTAAGGGGAATGGATGCTTTTATGGAAATAATGAGATGGGAAGGAGGAGATTTTACCACAGATGACTATAAGGACTCAGAAGATGGCAAAATAGAGGAATCTATAATGTATCTTATTCTTGAAGCCTCACGTGTTAAGGATGAGGATTTAAACTTAAACAGTGTGGAAATAGTAATTGAAGAAAATAATAATCGAAAAAATAAAGGAGGAAAAGAAATGGCAGCATTAAACGAAATTCTCGAAAAATTTAAAAGTGAAATTCCTGAATTTCTGTCAACTGACATTATCAGAATTGAAGAGGGATTATCCGTTGGAGGAGGTTCCATTGATCCTAACTTTGACGCGTCCGCGGCATCTGCTCTGTATTCTGAGGTGGTAAAGGCAAACAAAAAGGCCTTAGAGCTTTTAGGCGGAGCAGATAATGTGGGAGAAACTGAAGATATTCTGGTATCAACGGATAAGATTTACGTACTGATGAGAATGCTGGGTGAAAAACATTTTCAGGGGCTTGCAATAACAAGGAAGGGAAACGTTGGTCTTGCAAGGGTTATTATGAAAAAATATGAACCCCTGTTTCTGGAGGCACTCAAGGAACTGGGAGAGCTCTGAGAGAGGGAGTTTTGAAGGGGGTAATTTTAGATTCTATCAGGGACCTTGTGGTGGATAAATTCGGAGAGGAACGCTGGAAAGAGGTTCTAAGGAGAGCGGATCTGCCTGTAACCACTGTTTTTCCTGTCACCGGTAATGTTCCTGATGAAACGGTATTGAAAATCATAGGGTCCATTTGTGATGTTTTTAATCTTACTTCTAAAGAGGTAGCTGAAGCCTTTGGCGAGTATTGGGTTACTGTATACATGCCAAAGGTTTACAAACCCTATTATAGAGGAATCAATACGGCAAGGGACTTTCTGTTGAAGATGGATGAAATTCACAGGAAGGTGACGGAAAACATATCCGATGCACACCCTCCGAGATTTGACTACAAATGGAAGGACAGAAATACGTTGATAATGAAGTACAAGTCTCAACGAGGACTTATAGACATATTTATAGGTCTTATTAATGGTGTTGGAAAATTCTACGAAACACCTCTGGATGTTAATAAAATTTCGGATAACGAAGTTGAAATAACGTTTCTTGAGTAGAAGGAGGATTCATGGATTTAAGAGAGGTTCTGGAAAGTTTTTTCGAGTCTATCCCGGAAACTTACTTTGTAGGGTTATTTGAAGAAGGTGGATTGCTGGTGGATTCAGTTTCTAAAATTGGTGATCTGGATTCTGAAATGGCTGCAGGTGCCAGTCAGACTATAGTACAGGCTATTGAAAGTGTTATAGATAAGCGTTCAAGAGAAGCTTATGGTCCTTTCAAAGAGGCTATTATAGAAACCGAGAATGCTCTGATTTCGGTTGCCAAACTTTCAGGAACTGGTTTTGGCATAGTGGGGATATTTGAAAAAGATGTTCCACTTGGTCTTGTTAGAAATAGATTTGAAAAAACTGTTGAACTGCTCCAGACCATGTAAGGGAGGACAGTATGTATGATGATGTTGTAAAGGAAATTGTGAGCGAAATTCATGGTTGTCTGAAGGTTGGTATATATGACTATGAAGCCCGGAAGGAATTAGGCATTTTCACGCAAATTTCCGGCCACGATCCAGATGTTACAGCTCAGGCATATTCCAGGTTAATCTCTAAACTTTATGATGCCCTATCCTATTTTCCAGATGAAAAGGTTGGTCCCTTTGAGATTCTGATAATCACCACCTTGAAGACTCATGCGCTTCTTGTGAAGGTTCCGGGCAAACCCATTATAATAGGGGTCATAATTCCTTTAAATTCCAATCTTGGCCTTGCACGAACAGTTTTAAAGAAGGTAGCCAGGGAAATTTCATAAGCACTAAAGTATCACAAGGAAAGGAACTCCCTGCTTTTTTGCATCGTACATACGTTTGTCTGCGATTTTTAGAAGTTCTTCCACTGTTTTACCATCCCATGGATAGAGGGCGCCTCCTATGTTCACTCCTATAGGTATCCCTGAAGCTGAGAAATTTTCCTTAACCTTTTCTGAAATTCGCTTCATAATAGCGGTCAGGCCATCTCTCCTGGCATCAAGGATGATCGCCACAAACTCATCCCCGCCATACCTTGCTACTATGTCACTTTTTCTTAAAGAGGTTCTGAGAATTCTGGCGAACTTCTGTAGGAGCTCATCTCCCCTTTCATGTCCATAGGTATCGTTTATAGCTTTAAAATTAGTAAGATCGAACATGAGTACCCCGAAATTGTCCTTGTATCTTCTCGCCCTATCTATTTCTTCTTCCAGCCGTTTAAACAGAAACCTTCTGTTGTAGAGTCCTGTTAATGGGTCAGTAATGGAATCCATCAGCAATTTTTCATGGAGTTGAACGTTTTCCCACGCCACAGCCACCATTTTTGCAAATGCTTCTAATAACTGCTGGTCCTCCACTGTAAATGCGTTTTTTCTCCTGTCTTCGATATTTATAACCCCTATTACATTGCCCCCCACAATTATAGGAGTTGCCAGTTCACTCCTTGCTCCGGGCAATCCCGGGATGTAATTTTTGTGCTTCTTTACGTCTCCGATGAGTATGGTTTTTCTTTCTTTGACAGCCGTACCAGTTATTCCTTCACCAATCTTTATTTTGAAGCCTTTTTTTAGAATATAGTCTTCTGAATATGCAAGCTCCAGTTCCTCTCCCTTAACCCAGGACACTACCGCATGTTGATAACCCAGAAAGTTTTTCAATATGTTGGAAATTTCCATGGAGAGTTCATCGGAATTTTTGGTGGAAGCTAATACCTGTGCCGCTCTGTAGAGAGCTTCTAATTTTCTGCTTCTCAGTCTGAGGATTCTGACCATATTTCCCAGAATAAGCGACAGGATGATCAGGACTATCCCAACCAGATAGAAATGCAGGGTTTCTTCGGAAGGAGGATGAGCCCTGACGAAAATTATGCTGAGGAAGAATGCAGAAAAAATACCGGGCTTTAGCCCCCATTTTATGGTTAAAAGAAAGGGTATGAGTAAAAATGCAGTCTGGATAATCAGGTGTGTTTTCAGTGAAACTATGATCCAGAAAAGTAAAATGGATGCTAAAGACCAGATTAATTCACCCCACCTGATTTTCATACTCAATTATTATAATAGGTAAATTTCCTGCGATTTCAAGCTATGTGAGGCTTCAGACCGTTTGTTTTAGTTATTCTATGGATTTGCCGGTAGTGGCTGGAATTAATTTATAAAAAATTACACCCCTTGTTGTTCCTATTTCATCGGCTATTTCCTTAACCTTACAGGGATTGCCCTTAATGACAATCGTTTCCAGACAATGTTCTTTATCGATATGAATATGAAGTGTGGATATAATTTCCTGGTGGTATTCATGCTGGTGGTGAGAAACTTTATGGGAAATCTCCCGGAATTTTAGACTGTATACTATCACAAGTATTCCTACCACCTCTCCCTGTGTGCATTCCCATTCCTTTTCCAGGACAAGTTTTTCTCTTATAATATCCCTTATTGCCTCAGACCTGTTATGGTAACCCTTCTCTTTGAGAAACTGGTCAAATTTTTCAAGAAGGGTAGAAGGCATTGAAATGCTGAATCTTTCGGTTTTATCCATTTTCACTCCCATTCGATAGTCGCCGGTGGTTTTGATGAAATATCAAGAACCACCCTGTTTATTCCCCTTACCTCATTTACTATCCTGGTTGAGACCCTCGTAAGAAATTCTCTGTCCGGAAGGAACCAGTCAGCTGTCATTCCATCCACACTTTGGACCAGTCGAAGTGCTATTACCTCATCGTAGGTTCTTTCGTCTCCCATAACTCCAACCGTTCTAACCGGGACAAGTACCGCAAATCCCTGCCATAACTGGTTGTATATTCCTTCTTTCTTCATTTCCTCTTCAAGAATAGCATCAGCCTCACGGAGTTTTCTTAGTCTATCTTCGGTTATTTCGCCTACAATTCTTACAGCAAGCCCTGGCCCTGGAAATGGATGCTTCTCGATAAAATGCGGGTCTATCCCCATTTTTTTGCCTATTTCTCTAACTTCATCCTTGAAAAGCTCCCTGAGGGGCTCTATGAGCTTCAATTTCATCTTTTCAGGAAGTCCTCCTACATTATGGTGACTTTTGATCACTGCCGCGGGTCCCTTTACTCCAGCGGATTCTATAATGTCCGGATAGGTGGTCCCCTGGGCGAGGAATTCTGCTCCCCTCACCCTCTGTGCTTCTTCCTCAAATATCTCTATGAAGAGCCTTCCAATGATCTTTCTCTTTTCTTCAGGATCCTGTATACCGTGAAGGGCCTTAAGAAATCTCCGGGAAGCATCAACACCCTTAACATTGAGGTGCAGCTTTTCCTTAAATATCTTCATATTGTCTTCAAATTCGTTTTTCCTCAGAAGCCCGTTATTTACAAAAATGCAGTGTAATTTGTCACCTATTGCCTTTGATATCAGGACTGCCGTGACAGTCGAATCCACACCGCCGCTTAATGCGCATATTACCCTGGCATTTCCAGTGGTCGTTCTTATCTCTTCTATTTTTCTTTTTATAAAGTCCCCCAGCTCCCAATTTCTCTTGATCCCTGCCATGTCGATAAAGTTTTTGAATACTTCCCTTCCCCTTTCTGTATGAAAGACTTCTGGATGAAATTGTACTCCGAATATAGATTTTTCCCTGTTTTCCATAACAGCTACCGGGGTATTTTCGGTTTCTGCGGATACTATAAAACCTTCGGGAGGCGTTTTCACTATATCTCCATGGCTCATCCATACCCTTGTTCCTACATTTCTCAGGATTCCGTCATCTCTGAGTATTTTAAGTTTTACAAAGCCATATTCCCTTGCTTGTGCTCTTTCTACCCTGCCCCCCAGGAGTTTTGCGAGTAGCTGATGACCATAGCATATTCCAAGCACAGGTTTTCCCTCGAGAATTCGTATGTCAATCATGGGAGCGTTTTCCTCATATACGCTTCTGGGGCCTCCGGAAAGAACTATGGCTACAGGTTTTTTTTCGTCTATGGCTTTTTTTGCCTCAAAGAAAGGAACTATTTCTGAATATACGCCTTCTTCTCTTATCCTTCTTGCTATAAGTTGAGTGTACTGTGAGCCAAAATCCAGAATTAATATTCCTCGCATCATTTATGTATAATCCTCCTTTTTTATGCCCAATCTTTTGATTTTTTTGATAAGACCTCCTCTCGATATTCCGAGGAGCTTTGCTGCCTTTGTTTTATTTCCGCGGGTTTTTCTTAGAGCTTTTATAATGGCGTTTTTTTCGATAATTTCAAGTTCAATTTCGCCGCTATCTGCGGTTTTTGTGGAGCCTCGCGAGGAAATGGGTAAAAGTTTTGCGCTCAAAACTCCATCATCTCCTATCTTGGCTATGGCTTCGCCTATGACATTTTTCAGTTCCCTGACATTGCCAGGCCATTCATAGGTTATGAGTAATTGCTTTGCTTTTTCAGTTATCCCGTTGAATGGTTTGGAATATTCTCTTGCCAGTTCCTGAGCAAACTTGTTGGCGAGAGGAATTATGTCCTCCTTTCTTTCTCTTAAGGGCGGAATTTTAATTCTGAAGGATGCCAATCTGTAGAAAAGGTCCTTTCTGAATGTTCCTTCTTTAACACTATTTTCCAGGTCCTGATTGGTAGCGGCGATAATTCTAATGTTTACTTTTATAGGATTTATGCTTCCTATCCGATATATTTCACCGGTTTCTATTGCTCTCAGTATTTTTGCCTGAATTGCAGTGCTCATTTCTCCTATTTCATCGAAGAACAGGGTTCCATTGTGGGCTGCCTCAAATTTCCCTGGTTTTTCTTCAACGCCGGTTACGGATTTTTTGCTTATGCCAAATAGCTCACTTTCTGCAAGGGTATCCGGGATGGCAGCAGCATTTACCGTTATAAAGGGGCCTCCGGCCCTTGGACTCCACTTGTGAATAAGCTCTGCGAGAACCTCCTTACCAACTCCGGTTTCTCCCTCGATCAGGATGTTTCCTTCCTTTTCAGCTATTTCCCTTGCATGTCGGATCAATTTTTTCATGGATTCTGATTCGAAGATATAATCCTCCAGAATAATTTCCCTTTCCCCTGTTTTCCCCTGTGGATGGACGTTTTTTAGCAGGAGATAATATCTGAATATAGCATCCAGGACAGGAAAGAGACTTTCATCCAGAGGTGATGTGGAGAGTAGATAGTATAAGCTGTCGCATTCCTTTATGTATCTATTGTAAAAGAAATAAGGTCCTTCATTTATAACAAAAGTTTTTCTGGGGCTCTTTTCCTTAAAAACTTTCTCCATTATGGATGAAGAGGAAGTGGAAAGATATGCGAGTCCTGATGCGCTGATCTTGGCCATGCCAATTTCCTCGACTCCCAGTTTTTTTAGAATACTATATAGATCCTTTTCCAGCTGGGAGAAGGAAAGGTGATGAATATCCTTTATCACTTCCAGCAGTTTTGATTCAATTTCAGGAATAGAGGCCCTGGTTGTTATTATTTCTGTTTCCTCTTCCTGCAAAAATTCTACAGTTATCGGGAGAGGCGTTAATCTTTCCTTTAGGTAATCTTCTTCCTCATAGAGTTCAATTTTCCCCAGAACCTTTCCTATAAGTACATAATCCCCTTCCTGCAAAATTTCAGTTTTTAAAACTGCCTTTTCATTGACATGGACGCCATTTTTACTTCCTAAATCTTCAATAATCCAGCCTTCTTCCTGGTGCCTGATTATGCAGTGTCTCCTTGAAACTGTGGAATTTTCCAGCTTTATATCACAGTTTTTTCCTCTTCCTACAACATAAGTTCCTTCCCTGAGAGCAATGTAGCCTGGAGTTGTAGCATCCTCAAATCTAAGCACCAGTATCATAGATAAAATTTACAGGTCAGGGCAGAAAATGTCAATAAGCTGATCTCTAAAGTGAATACTTACTTGTAAGATTTTTAAGTATTTTGTATCTTTTTTCAGGAGGTGAAAAATGAAAAAGGAACATTATAAAATTCTCGCAATTAATCCTGGTTCTACTTCTACCAAAATAGCAGTATATGAGGATGAGAAGGAACTGTTTTCAGTAAGTATTAACCATTCTGCAGAAGAACTTTCGAAATTTAATAGAATTCTGGACCAGAAAGCGTACAGAACCGAGCTTATTAAGAAGGAGCTTCAGCAAAGAGGGATAGAGATAACATCGCTTTCTGCAGTGGTGGGACGGGGTGGATTGTTAAAGCCGCTGGAAAGCGGTACTTATGAAGTAAATGATGCAATGATAAAAGACCTCGAACGTGCGGAGCGAGGAGAGCATGCATCGAATCTGGGAGCGGTTATAGCAAAAGAAATAGCAGATGAGGCTGGAGTAAAGGCCTATATTGTTGATCCGGTGAGTGTGGACGAGTTACCAGATATTGCTAAAATAACCGGCATGGCTGGTCTTGAAAAGCCAGTTTTATCACATGCATTAAATACAAAGGCTGTTGCCAGGAGATTTGCAAAGGAGCAGGGAACACTTTATGAAAAGTTAAGACTTATAGTAGTTCATCTTGGCTCCGGGAATTCTATTTCTGCCCATGTGGGAGGAAGGATGGTGGATGTAACCAATTCTATGGAAGAGGGTTCTTTTGGGATGGATAGGGCTGGTGGGGTTCCGTGTATGCAACTTCTCAAAATGGCATATTCAGGGGAGTACGAATTTAAAACCCTGAAAAGGAAACTGTTTGGTGAGGGTGGAGTTTATTCTTATCTGAAAACAAAGGATTTCAGGGAAGTGGAAAAAAGGATTATAGATGGGGACGATGAGGCCGTTCTTATCGCTGAAGCTATGGTGTATCAGATTGCCAAGGATGTGGGAGCCATGGCAACGGTACTTGCAGGAAAAGTGGATGCTATCCTGATTACAGGAGGAATGGCAAAAAGCAAATGGCTTGTTAAAAACCTGAAGAGGCGAATAGAATTTCTTGCTCCGGTCCACGTGTATCCCGGAGAGGACGAGTTGAAAGCTCTGGCCGAGGGTGTTCTCAGAGTACTAAGAGGAGAGGAACAGGCCCGGGTCTACGTGTGAACTAACTTAATTTACGCTGCCTTACAAACTTAATGGATATAAAGGAAAGAGCCCATCCCAGAAAGCCTCCGGCTATATCCAGTCCTATATCCCGCATATCGAAAAACCTTCCGGGAAGTAAGTATTGATAGCCTTCATCGATTAAGGCAATTATTACCACAAGGGCCAGTGGGTGAATCTTTAGCCTTCTGTCCCTTCCGGCCAGTACTCCAAGAATCATGAATTCAAGAACATGCACTTTTTCTTCTATTAAATGGAGGGGGAAGATTAAATATCCGGCTATAAAGAATATGGGAATGGAAAGGACAACAGGAAGAAATTTTCCTTTAAGAAGGACAAAAAAATAAAGAAAAATGAATATAATTGAAGCGAGGTAAAACAGAAAAACCCTGGCGGGAAGAATACTCATGAGTTTTCTGGCGATAGGTGCGTAGGCAGGTATAGCAATAGAATAGAGCAGCAACCACCAGCTCAATACGCACCCCTTCTTGTAATAACAACTTCAATGGTCTGGATAAGGATCATTATATCAAGCCACAGGGACCAATTCCTTACATAAAATTCGTCCAGAGCCAATCTTGTTTCAAATGGCAATTGATTCCTTCCCCTTACCTGCCATAAGCCTGTTATTCCAGGCTTCACCCTGTAAATTGCCTTTCTGTATTTCCCAATTCTTCCCCTTTCTTCAGGCATGTATGGTCGAGGACCAACCACGCTCATCTCCCCTCTTAAAACGTTTATAAATTGAGGGAGTTCGTCAAGACTCCATCTCCTCAAAAATTTGCCCACCTTCGTTACCCGGGGGTCATTCTTTAACTTTCTATACTTTTCCCATTCCTTTTTAGCTTCAGGATTTTTATTCAGATATTTTCTGAGCCTTTTATCCGCGTCTACGAACATTGTTCTAAACTTCAGGATTGTAAAGGGTTTTTCTCCTCTTCCCAGCCTTTTTTGCCTGAAGAATACAGGGCCTTTACTATCCAGTTTTATGGCCAATGAAATAATTAGAAAGAGAGGAGAAAATACCGCCATTGCAAAGGAAGCTATGAATAGATCAAAACATCTTTTTATAAACAGATTGGCTTTTCTGTAAAGATTGTGGGGAGGAATCAATATCATTACCGTTCCAAGGCTTTCTATTTCTCCTGTGGCAAGGGATAATCTTGAGAGATTGGGAATTATGTTTATTTCTACAACTCCCTCCAGTCTCATCAGTATAGAAGTAATTGTTTTTTCATCGTAACAGGAGGACAGTATGAATACTTCCTCTGCCTGCATTTCTTTTATGGTACGGTCAATCCTGTTTGTCTCTTTGATGATGCCTATAAGATTGAATCCCTTGTACCAGTTTTGTTCCAGTTCCTGTTTAAGGAGATTTACCTCTTTACCTTTTCCTATTATTGCGACGTTTCTTCGGTTAATTCCAATTGAGAACATGATTTTTTTGAAGATCGCCCTGAACAGGGGCACAAGAAATAGTGAAAATAAAAATGTCAGGATAAGCAGAACCCTTGAAATAAGTATTTCCTTTTTCGCCACGAAGGAAAAGGTGAAGGCTAAAATGGTTACAAAGAAGGAGCTTTCCCATATTGTTTTTACATCATTCCAGAAGGTGTTTCTTTTGTATAGTCCTGTGATAAGTCCAACAATTAACCACAGTATTAGAATCTGAACTAATAGGGGAAAATAAAAGGAGAAATTATGCAGATGTTTTATTCCAAAACGATCGAAGAGTGAGGGAAAGAATATCTCTCTGAAGGAGTAGGCAAGGGAAAACGATAGAGAAACTGAGATGAAATCCGAAAGCAATATAAAGACTAAGTTAAGTTTCTTCACATTACCAATTATACATTATTCTTATTGTGGTATCCGGTGTGATTTGTTCCTCAATGTAGCAGGTATAATCCCATTTCTATGATAGAATTTTTCTGAGGTGAAAAAATGAAAGTCGTTTCTCTGAAACTATTAGACGGAGGAAGAATAAAGAGAGCCCATGCCAATGGGATAGACTGTAAACCTGGAGATTATTGCGTAATAGAATCGCCTTTTGGAGAAGAGATCGGAGAGGTATTCAGGGAATCCACCAGTGTAAAAAGAATGTGGGAAAAGATTCCTCTTGAGAAAGTCCTGAGGAAGGCCTCACAGAAGGATATAGAATTTTTTAATGAAAAAATGCGAAGAGAAGAAGAGGCGTTTAAATTTTGCAGAACCAGGATAGAAGAACGTGGCATGCCCATGAAACTCATAAAGGTGAAATTCTTTACCAGCGAAAGAAAGGTGATGTTTTTCTTCTCAGCTGAAGGCAGGATTGATTTTAGAGATCTGGTAAAGGACCTTGCTAAAAAGTACAAAATGAGAATAGAGATGCGCCAGATAGGTATCAGAGATGAGGCCAGGATGCTGGGGGGAATAGGTGTATGTGGAAGGTTCCTGTGTTGCATGAATGTTCTTAAAGAGTTTAAACCCATCAGCTCCAATCTTATAAAGGATATGGATATAAAAATTAATCCCAATAAGATTTCCGGATTGTGTGGAAGACTTATGTGCTGTCTGTCATATGAAGTTGGGGTTACTATCAATCTTTCAGATATTGGAGAAGAGGAGGAATGAAGCGTCATTTAAGGATAGTACTTTCCTCTGTTCTGGCAGTAGTTCTTTTGTACATATTTTTTCGGGGAACCAACTTTAAGGCTTTGCTTGTATCCTTAAAGAATGCAAATCCCTTTTACCTGCTGGGGTTTGCCCTGTTTCTTCCTCTATTCTATTTTCTCCGGGCTGTCAGGTGGAGGCTCCTTTTTGATAAGGAAGACCGCCCCTCTATAAAAACCTTCTTTCTGGCTAATATTGTGGGTTTTTCTATAAACTATATGCTACCCGGGAGACTTGGTGAAATAGGGCGAGCCATTTATATTTCCCGAAAGGGGAAGGTATCCTCCAGCTATTCAATAGGCACAGTTGTAGTGGAGAGGTTTTTTGATGCTTTTTCTGTGGGGCTACTTCTGTTGTTTTATCTTCTTCTTTTCCCTGTGAGGTCCGGAAAACTTAGAGAAAATCTCTACACCATTATATTCGTTAGCTTTATAGCAGTGCTTCTCCTGGTGGCTGGTATAATAATTATGGAACTCATGATTAAAAAGGGGATTAAAGCTCCGTTTTTGTTTATTTTGAAACTGTTCCCGGAACGGTTCAGAGAGAAGATTAAAAATTCTGCAAAATCACTTATTTACGGGATGAATTTTATAAATCCTCCATCCAGAGCGGTGGCATTTATAATATGGGGGTTGATCGTCTGGATAAGTGTGGTTCTTCAATACTGGATGGGTTTAATGGCCTTTTCGGTAAATAGACCTCCTATAGAGGTAATACCTTTTACTGCGGTGCTTCTGGTGGGTGTGTCCATTCCTACTCCAGGAATGGCGGGTGGTTTTGAGGTAGCATCCAAGTTTTTCATAATGGAGGTGTGGCACTATCCCCAGTCAGTAGCGGTTGCCGCTACCCTTACCCTCCATGTGTTGCTATTGGTAGTAACATTATCTATGGGAGCGGTTGTGGGAATAAGAGAAAGTATGGTTGTTGAAGGGGGTGAAAAATGAAGTGTCCCTTTTGTGGATCAAATAATGACAGGGTAATTGATAGCAGGGAGATAAAAGAAGGTAAGGAGGTTCGCAGAAGAAGACTCTGCCTGGATTGTGGAAGAAGGTTTACCACATATGAAAGAATCGAAATCATCCCTGTCATGGTAGTTAAGAAGGATGGAAGGAGGGAACCTTACCAGAGAGAGAAGGTTATAAAGGGTTTGCTTAAGGCATGCGAGAAGAGACCCGTGGCTCCAGAACAGCTGGAAGCTATTGCTGATGAGGTGGAACGTTTGTTTGAAGAACCGTCAAGGGGAGAAATTTCCACCAAGGAGATAGGGGAAAAGATCATGGAGGAACTGAAAAAACTTGACCAGGTGGCATATGTAAGGTTTGCCTCTGTGTATAAGGAATTCAGAGATCTTAACGAGTTCTTTAAAGAGCTTGAAAAATTAAGGAGGGAGAAATGAGGGAGAAGGTAGAGGATGAAGTACAAATATGGGGTAGCTGGTCTCCTCCTATAGATATAAGAGTCAGCAATAACAGGATGAGAATTTTTGTGGAGGTTCCAGGGGTGGATGCTTCAACCCTTAATTTAAGGATAGAGGGAGATAGATTGATTATTGAAGGAAGAAAGATGCCACCAAAGGCAAAAAGGATTCTTTTTACCGAGCGTGAATATGGCGATTTTTTTGTAATGATAAAATTAAACGAGGATGTTTCCACAGATTCTGTGAAGGCGAAACTATCGCATGGAGTCCTGGAAATAGAGTTTAAGAGATTCAGAAGAAATTTCAAAGTAAATCTGGAGGAGAAGGATGAGTGAACAGGAACTTGAAATTCCCGAGAGGATTCCAGTTATAGCAGTGAGGGATATAGTGATATTCCCTCACATGGTGGTTCCACTGTTTATAAAAAGGGATAAATCTCAAAAAGCCCTTAATGAAAGTCTTTCAAGCCATAGAAAAATATTGCTTCTTACCCAGAAAGACCCTGAGGTTGAAGATCCTACTCCTGATGACCTGTACAGAGTGGGTACAGTGGCCATTATATCAAAGATGATAACCCTTCCGGATGGCACACAGAGGGTCCTTTTTCAGGGACTTTCCAGGGCAAAGGTAAAGAATATTAAAACCGAAGGGGAGTTTATAGAAGCGGAAATAGAAGTGGTTGAGGAAAGTTTAGGAGAATATTCCGAGGTTGAAATAGAGGCCCTGAAAAGGAGCCTGAAGGATTCCCTTCAGAAGACAGTGGAACTGGGTAAAAGTCTTCCACCGGATTTCCTGATATTTGTAGCCAATATAGAGGATCCTGCCAAGTTGACCGATATTATTGTTTCTAATCTGGGTATTAAGACCGAAGAGGCTCAGAAGATCCTTGAGACCCTGGACCCTGTGGAGAGGATGAAGAAGGTTCTGGAAATTCTCGGAAGGGAAATCCAGCTTCTCGAAGTTCAGAAGAAGATAATGGATGAGACCAAGGAAAGGATGGAAAAGATGCAGCGGGAGTTCTTTCTCCGACAGCAGTTGCAGTCCATCCAGAAGGAGCTTGGAATAGGAAGTGAGCTTTCCGAGGAGATAAAGGAATACAGAGAAAAATTAGCTCAGATAAAAAACATGCCCCGGGAAGCAAGGGAAGAGGTTGAGAAGCAGATTTCACGGCTGGAAAAAATTCCCAGCGAGAGTGCAGAGGCAGGAGTTATAAGAACCTATATAGATTGGATGCTTTCCCTTCCATGGGATAAATCCACCAGGGATAATCTGGATATAAAACGGGCCAAAAGGATCCTGGATGAGGACCACTATGACCTTGAGAAGGTTAAAGAACGCATTCTTGAATATCTGAGTGTAAGGAAGCTGGCTAAAAAGATAAAGGGCCCCATCCTCTGTTTTGTAGGACCTCCAGGTGTCGGAAAGACGTCTCTGGGAAAATCCATAGCAAGGGCCCTTGGCAGAAAATTTGTAAGAATGTCCCTGGGTGGAGTTCATGATGAGGCAGAAATTAGAGGGCACCGCAGAACTTACGTAGGAGCACTTCCAGGAAGGATAATTCAGGGAATAAAACAGGCAGGCTCCAACAATCCTGTATTTATGCTTGACGAAGTGGATAAGATAGGTGCGGACTTCAGAGGAGATCCTTCGTCAGCCCTTCTTGAAGTTCTGGATCCGGAACAGAATTTCGCCTTTGTTGATCACTATCTCGGTGTTCCCTTTGACCTTTCGAAGGTTATGTTTATAACCACAGCAAATGTGACCCATACAATTCATCCAGCTTTCCTTGATCGAATGGAGATAATCTATCTTCCCGGGTACACGGAGGAAGAGAAGGTTCACATAGCGAAGAAATTTTTGATCCCCAAACAGATGAAGGAAAATGGAATAAAGCCCGACATGATTCAGATAAGCGATGATGCTCTAAGGAGGATAATATCGGAATATACAAGGGAAGCAGGCGTCAGAAACCTTGAAAGGCAAATCGCCTCCATTATGAGAAAGGTGGCAAGAAGATGGGCAGAAGGTAAAAAGCGCAGGGTAAGAATTACTGCCAGGAATATCCAGAAATTCCTCGGACCTCCCCTCATATTTAAAGATGAACCTTTACCAGAGCCGAAGGTGGGCATAGCTACAGGAGTAGCGTGGACCCCTACCGGGGGGACCCTTCTTTTTGTGGAGTCCACAAAAATGCCGGGCAAGGGGGATATAAGACTTACCGGTTCTCTTGGAGATGTTCTAAAAGAATCTGCCATTGCAGCCCTCAGTTTTATAAAGTCAAGAGCTGAAATTCTGGGTATAGATCCTGAAATTTTCGGTAAGATTGACATTCACATCCACATACCACAGGGAGCAATTCCAAAGGATGGACCCTCCGCAGGGGTTGCAATATTGACATCACTGGTTTCTCTGTTTACCGACAGACCTGTAAGGAACGATGTGGCAATGACTGGCGAAATTACTCTGAGTGGAAGTGTGCTCCCCATCGGAGGTCTCAAAGAAAAAATCCTTGCAGCAAAAAGATCGAAAATTCATACCTTCATCCTACCGAAGAAAAATATGAATGAGGTTGAGGACCTTCCCAATTATGTGAAGCAGAAAATGAATCTCATTCCTGTAGAAGAGGTGGACGAAGTACTGAAGATTGCTCTTTTAGATGAAAAGCGAAAGAGAAATAATCGAAAAGCTTAAGAAGGCTTTCCCAAAGGGCAAGGCGGAAATAGGTATAGGCGATGATGCCGCAGTGTATCAAAATCTCGTTTTTACAACCGACCTTCTTGTGGAAGATTCGCATTTCAAGAGAGAACATCCGCCTTTTTATCTGGGGAGAAAAAGTGTGAATGTAAATCTAAGCGATGTAGCTGCTATGGGTGGGGAACCTCTTTTTGTCCTTATGAGCCTTTCTCTTCCCCCTGACCTTACAGATAAATGGCTCGATGAGCTTATGGATGGCGTCAAAGATGCATGTGAGAAGGGGAATTGCACATTGATTGGGGGTGATATTTCCCGCTCAGAGAAAATTTTTATTTCTGTAACTGCCATAGGACAGGTGGAAAAGCCAGTGTTGAGAGGTACAGGAAAGGAAGGGGAAAAAATAGTCCTTGTGGGGAGAGTGGGCGATTCACGAGCCGGTAGAGAGGTAATAGAAGAGGGGCTTCATGGTTTTGAAGAGTTAAAAATGGCCTTTTTTGACCCCATTCCAAAACTTAAGGAAGGAAAGATAGCTGCTTCCTTTGCGACTTCAATGATAGATGTTAGCGATGGATTGGTACTGGACTTAAGAAGAATGCTTGGAAAAAAGGGAGCTGTTCTTTACCCTTCATCCCTCGAACCTTCTCCTTATCTGGAGCAGTATTGTGAAATGAAGGGAAAGGATCCTTTAGAATACATGCTTTACGGCGGAGAAGATTATGCCTTAATTTTCACTACCCCTGAATCTCCTCCATTGGGAAGGATAATCGGTGAAGTTAAAGGGGAAGGTGGAATACAGCTGGATTCCCTGATCCTGAGAGAGATAGGTTTTGAGCATTTTTCTTGAAAAACACCAGATGCCGTTCTATAAAATAAGTATATATTTTGTGGAGTAAAATGGGGGAAATAAAAAACAAAATAATTCTGTCGTTTGTTTTATGTGGATTAATCTTTCCGAGGGTATTGAGATACATGAGGGCTGAGGTGGCAAGCAGTTTAGACCCTGCTGCCCAGTGGAATTTAGGAGCTTCTGAGGTTTTAGCAAATATTTTTGAAGGGCTCGTGACGTTTAAAGGGGATAGGTATGAAGTGGTGCCTTTACTTGCTACAAAATGGGAGGTGAAGGAAGAGGGAAAAAGATGGATTTTTTACCTTCGAAGAGGAGTCAAATTTCATGATGGAACAGAGTTTGATGCTGACAGTGTTGTATATTCCTTTAAACGTCAGATTGAGAACAAATCCTATACTTTTTCCGTTTTTTTTCCGTTTTTGACCGGAATAAAGAAAATCGATAAATATACAGTGGAAATAACCCAATCCAAACCATATCCGCTGCTTCTTTATGCACTTGCCAATCCTGTAGGATACATACTTTCCCCGGCTTCAAAAAAGGGAGGCTCTTATAAGCCTATTGGAACAGGACCGTTCATGTTTAAAGGCTCGGGAAAGGATGGAAGGCTTCTTCTTGTGTCCAATCCCGATTACTGGGGAGGTAAACCCAGGATTGAAGGTGTGGTATTCTATTCGATGGGAAATCCTTCCTGGCGTATTCTACAACTCAAGAACGGTAATGTGGACATTGTGAGAGTGAGTTCCGTTAAGGAACATTATGCCCTTAAGAACTATCCTCAGATAAAGTTTATAATTTATTCTTTAATGGACATAAATTATCTTATATTTAACTCTCATAAGCCTCCCTTTAACAGGAGAAAAGCGCGGGAAGCTGTGGCGCATCTTATGGATAAAAAGAGGCTTGTAAGACTTATTTTTCAGGATCTTGCAATTCCTGCGGTTACCCTCCTTCCTCCATACCTGAAGGGATTTAACCCTTTAATTCACGATTATGGATATAATCCAGAAAAGGCAAGAAAACTACTTGTAGAAGCCGGATACCCCGGAGGGTTTAAGTGTACCCTTTATATATCGAAGGGGAGAACAGATTTAAAGGAATTACTTTTAAAGTTTATAAGAAGTGCGAAAAGGGTGGGTGTGGATATAAATTTAATTGTCCTTCCATATAACCAGTTTATCAGAGAAACAAGGAAGGGAAAACACAATATGGTAGCTTTTGGCTGGGTAGCTGACATGCCTGACCCTGACAATTTCCTGTATCCTCTTTTCGCCCGGAAGCAAAGGGGAGTGGAAATGAATTATTATAATAAAAAGCTCGCAGAAATACTGGAAAAAGCCAGAGTTACTCCTGATAATGATGAGCGTCTAAAGCTTTATATGGAAGCTCAGGAAATTATCTATAGAGACGTTGCTTTAATTCCCTTATATCACTCAAGAAAGATAATTGCATATAATAAAAATATAAAGGGATTAAAGGTCAGTCCAAAAGGATATGTTATATTTAAAGATGCGGAGTTAGTTCAATGAGAAAAATTTTTATATTCTTTTTATTTTTATCGATTCTTTTTTCATCAGTTATTTACTATGGGACAATAGGAGAACCGGCGAATCTGGATCCTGCTGTTCAGTGGGATAACTATTCTTCACTTATAGTGAGCAATATTTACGACAGATTAATTGAGCTGGATCCCAGTACTAACGTTTTGATTCCTTCTCTGGCTATAAAATGGCGTAGCTTTAGAGGGGGAACCAGATGGCTTTTCTATCTCAGGAAAGGAGTAAAATTTCAGGATGGAACAGAATTCACCTCAAGGGCTGTTGTGTTGAGCTTTAAAAGGCAACTTGGCAAACTTCCTGCGGCAAAAGTCTTATTTCCCCTCGTTAAGGATGTTAGGGCGGTGGATAAATATACCGTGGAATTTATACTTTCAGAACCCTTCTCTCCTTTCCTGTATTCCCTTACCACTCCCCAGGCATCCATAATTTCTCCTGCCGCACTATCAAAGGGAGGAATTGAGAAGGACCCTGTGGGTACAGGTCCCTATAAACTGATCTCATGGAAGAAGGGGAAGAGACTGGTTCTTGAAAGAAATTCATATTACTGGAAGAAAAAAAACATTGTAAACAAGATTGTATTTATAAAGGGAGAGTCGGAGGCACTGTATAATCTGTTTCTTGCTGAAAAGCTGGATATTATAGACACAATTTCCATATCCAGGGTTGAGGGATTGAAATTTTCCCGAATATTTGCCCTCTATTCGAGGCCAATAGCCTCTTTCGCATTTTTTGTATTTAATTCCCATGATAAATGGACGAGTAAAAAGGAGGTGAGAGAGGCCCTGGCCAGGTTGTGGAATCCAGAATGGTTAAGATCTGTATTTGGAAATTATGTTAAACCTATTAACAGGTTGCTTTCATTCTTCGATGGAGAAGAAGGAGAGAATTATTTCTCTCCACGGAAGGCGAAAGCCCTGATTAAGGGTAAGGGACTTGCAGGTAAGGTAAAAATATCGTTGGTATGCGCCAAATCTCAACTTCTCCTTAAAGTATTAAAGACATATGCAGCTACAGCCAGAAGAGCCGGGATTGACATAAAGATTATTCCTGTAGGAAAAGAAGAGTACTTAGAAAGGATAAAAAACAATAGATACGGACTTATGTTGAGTTTATGGATTCTGGATTTTTACGATCCTGACAGCCTTTTCTATAGCTTAATTTCGAAGGAGGTTATTGAAGGAGGCGTACCAAACATTTTTCCCTTTAATGATTCTCAGGTGAGAAGCCTGATTGAGAGAGCCAGAAGAGAATTTAACATGAAAAAGCGGTTTAAACTTTACAGAAAGGCTGAAGACCTTATTTTAAAATTACATTATCTGATTCCGATGTACGTGAATAATTTTATGTTACTTTATAATAAGAAGATTGAAAATATTAAAGTTGACCCTACAGGTATAGTAATATTATCAGAGTTGAAGAAAAATGAAGAGTAATGAAGAAAAATCCACCAGAAAAATCAATATAAAGGTAAAGCTTTTTTTCTATTTTTTCATAATTTCCCTTTTAACCATAGGGATAATAACCTATTTCTCTGTTGTTTCTATTTCCTCTAAGCTCGTTGCCGAAGAGAAGAAAAGTCTGGCCGTTTCAGCCAGAAAAGCGGAAAGATTCTTCTATGATTCACTGGCGGAGATGACAAAAAGTGCGGTGATCCTCTCAGAGCTTAAAGAGGTTCTCGAAAACTTGAATAATCCTCAGGAGCTGGCATATGTTCTTGAGTCAAAGGAAATGTTATTTCAGTCAATGAATGTGAGGATACTGAATATAAATGCCAGGGTTATTGCGGAATATATGAGTACAGAGACCTCCTGTTATGCTTCCAAGGATCTCTCTAAACAGCCCATAATGGCCAAGGGAAATGTGGGGATGATAAGGGGGGCGGGTATATTTTCTATTAAGAATAAACTGTGCATGGTTAGCGTTGTTCCCATCGTTGACCAGGATAGTTTTGGACTGATTGGTTATATATTCCTTGAATTTCCTATTTCGTCTGAGTTTGCAGACCTGCTGAAGGAGAAGGTAAAGGAAGAGGTATTTGTAAAAAGAGGGGGCGTGTTCCTGGCGTCCACATATATAGGGAAAGAGGGAGAACGTCTTTTCCCGGACATAAACTTGAAGGAGAAGGTCGTCGAAGGAAAGATGGAAGGGAGGCTATTCTTCTTTACCTCCTTCCCGATCAGAGGATACTTTGGAAAGAATATAGGGGAAGTGATCATAGGAAGGGATGAAACTCCATTGAAGAGTGCTCAAAAACTTGCCTCCATCAGGATTGTGCTGTCTTCCCTTTTTGTATTCTTTATCGCAGGTTTTCTTGCTATATTTTTCGGCAAGAGATTATCCATACCAATCAGCGAGCTGACCGCAGGCGCACAGGAGTGGTCCAGAGGAAATCTTGACTACAAAGTAGAGGTCAAAACAAAGGATGAACTTGGAATTCTTGCCACCGTTTTCAATAGAATGGTGAGTTCCATTAAAACGCAACAGAAAGACCTCGAAGATCTTAAAAAGTTTTTTGAAGCCATTGTTGAGGGTAATCCCATCGGGATTATTGTGTGTGATGAAATAGGGCATATTAGAACCGTCAATAAGGCAGCAGAGGAGATCCTCGGTAAGAAGAGAGAGACTATAGAAGGGAAAGATGTATTTTCGATAATAAAGGGGTTAGATGCATTAAAAGAGCCCTTTATGAAAGTCTTTATTCAGAAAAAAGCTCACCAGGTGAAGGAGCTTCCGGTAATAACTGTTAACGGGGAAGAGAAGATCCTCGGGGTGCTTCTCTATCCTGTGGAGTTTGAGTCAGGCGAGACCATAGTGCTTCAGATAGAAGATATAACCAAGAGAAGGGAGCTGGAAGTTGAATTGCTCCATTTGAGAAAGCTTGCCAGCCTTGGAATTGATATGGGGCGTATAGCTCATGAAATCAACAACATCCTGACCTCTCTTCTGGGACATCTTTCTGTCCTTAAGATGAGTCTTAAGAGAACGCCTCTTGAATCGAAGGTGCGTACAATTGAAGAGATAGCCAGGAAGGCCTCCACCATTGCCAGGGATACCCTTACCTTTTCAAGAAAGGAAGAACTGAAAAACGAAGAGATAAACGTAAGGGAGCTGCTTGATGGTATAGAAAAGATGCTCAAGAAAATATTGCCTGAGAACATAACCTTTGAGCGAGTCTGCTATCCCGGGTCGCTAAGAATATTTGGAAATCCGGGTAAAGTTTCCCTGGCCATATATAACCTTTTAATTAATGCAAGAGATGCGATAGAGGATGCAGGCAGAAGGAGGGGTGTAATAAGGCTGGAAACTGCAAGGGAATATGTTTCAGACTATGGAAGAAACTTCGTGAAGATTATAGTGTCAGACAATGGTAAGGGCATAGACAAGAGCATTGAAGACAAAATTTTTGAGCGGTATTTTACAACCAAAAAGAAGGGTACGGGACTGGGGCTTTCTCTGGTAAGGGAAGTTGTTCAGGAAATGGAAGGAATTATTCTGATGGAAAGCGAGCCGGGAAAGGGCGCCACCTTCACCATTCTTCTTCCGGAGTATGAAGGGGAAAGGCAGGAAAGTTTTGTAGTCATTGAGGGAGAAACAAACTGGAAGGGAGAAAGGATCCTTGTAATTGATGATGAAAGGGATATAGTGGAGTTTTTAAAAGAATTCCTGGAAATGCACAATTATCAGGTAGTTGGAATGACCGATTATAAGAGTGCGGAAGAATTTATAAAAAAGGAAGGGGAAAACTTGAGGATAGCCATAATAGATTTTACCCTCGGTGGAAAGACCGGCAAAGAACTTGCAGAAATGTTGAAAAAGATCAATCCGGATATACGGATAATAATGACATCGGGGTTCGAGGAAATAGGAAAAGAAGAAGGTTTTCTCTTTTTAAAGAAGCCATTCTATCCTGAGGACGTTCTTGATATGATTGCCAATGCCCTTTCGTGAGATGTTTTACCCGGAGGACAGAATCGGGGTGCTTCTATTGTGTGCTTTTGAATTATATGGAAAGTTGAGTTAAACTTAATAAATATGAGTACCCATTGGACAACTGTAGTTTGTATAAAAAGGGATAATGTGGTGGCCATGGCTTCTGATGGTCAGGTTACACTCGGGAATTATGTAATAAAGCATGGGGCAGAAAAGATAAGAAGGCTTGCAGATGGTAAAGTCCTTGTGGGTTTTGCTGGAGCAGTATCCGATGCCCTGTCTCTTCTTCAAAGACTGGAGGGAAAACTCCAGGAGTACAGTGGAAATCTGAGGAGGGCTGCTGTTGAGCTTGCCAAGCTGTGGAGAACGGACAAGGTTTTGAGGCTTCTGGAGGCTCAAATTATCGCTACAGATGGAGAGGATTGTCTTTTGATTTCAGGTAATGGGGATCTTCTGGAACCAGATGGGGGAATTCTTGCTGTAGGATCAGGTGCTCCATACGCAATGGCAGCGGGTAGAGCTCTTCTTCAGGAGACTGACCTTTCCGCTGAAGATATTGCAAGGAAAAGTCTTGAAATAGCAGCTGAACTTTGCATTTATACTAATAAGAATATTAAGGTAGAGGTGATAAAGAAATGATGAAGGATGAACTTACCCCTGCGGAAATAGTCGAGCAGCTTGATAAGTACATTGTTGGACAGAAGGAAGCCAAGAAAGCAGTTGCAGTTGCTCTAAGGAACCGCTATAGAAGAAGAAAATTACCCC
>JAMOUL010000345.1 GCA_027062035.1 Candidatus Aminicenantota bacterium
TAAAAGAGTACCTTCCAGAATACATTAGGTAATAGTAGGGCATAGCCCGTACCGAAATAGTGTTAAGTTCCGAAAAATCTGATGGGTTTATTCTTCGTCAATGAAAACAGGCAAAAACTCCACACGTCGGACCTTAGCTTTTTTAAAGAGACAAAGAGCCTTTGGGCTGACGATGAGTCGAGGATTTGCAGGACTGCCTTCTTACTGACCCCCAAAAAGTTCCCATGTGAAGTTGAAGTCCTTTATTCCTGCCTTTTGGGGGCAGGGCATAGAAATAACCTGTGTGTTATAATCATTATATGAATTGGAGGGATTATATAATTACTGATGAGAAGATACTCAGGGGAAAACCCATAATAAAGGGAACCCGTCTCTCCGTAGAATTTATCCTAGGGCTTCTTTCTGAGGGATGGACTGAAGAGGAAATATTGGAGAATTACCCTCAACTTTCCAGGGAAGCTTTGAGGGCTGTTTTTCAATATCTTAAGGAATACGCGAGCGACGAGATTCTTTTACCATTATGAAATTTCTCGCCGATGAAAATTTTCCCCTCGATAGTTATAAAGCCCTGAAAAGTGAAGGATTGGACATAAAATCGGTAGTTGAAATTAGCCCTGGCCTTACTGACAAAAAAGTTCTTTCTTTTGCATTTAGAGAGGGTAGAACACTATTAACCTTTGACAAAGGTTTCGGAAAATTAGCATTGCTGAAAAGGAAACTTTCAAGGAATGGAATAATATTATTACGATTTTCTCCATCTCACCCTATGGAACCTTATGAAATTTTAAAGAAAGTTTTCCAAAAAGGACTGGATTTTAAAGGGAAAATTACAGTAATCACAAGGGAAACTATCAGACAGCGAAGTTTTTGATGTAGTAGAGCGCACTCATTACTGTTTCACTCTTAGTCTTTGAAGATAGGAGTGAATATTGCACGGTGAACCTTATCTTATTTATGCAGCCGGAGAACTTTTATTTCTCTTGAATATAGTTCATACAAATTAATAAGGACTAATACAAATCCAAACCATCCGAGTATTCCCGAAATTAACTCTAAGAATATGTAATTGACCGAATCAATTATAAATGTTTCCCGGAGTATTAAGCCTTAAAACCGCAGGGCAGGTAAGTAATTGTAGTTCCATGTTTTTTCCACCCCACCATAGGGATCATACGTAACAGAATATACATAGAATTTTTGTCAACCGAATCTATTCTTTTAAAACTTCCTCCACCTTCTCCATTATCTCCTGCGGGGTGATGGACAGAATGCAGAGATTCTCTTTCAGAACGCATTTTTTCTCAGAGCATGGCCTGCATGGGATGTCTTTTTCTATGATTGCGATTTTCTCCCTTCGCCA
>JAMOUL010000346.1 GCA_027062035.1 Candidatus Aminicenantota bacterium
CAGCGGATATTACAAGCAGGGGATGGGTTTTTGGTGGGGTAAAGGACACCACAAGGTCTGCCCTCAAGGTGGAAATCCTTATGGTTCTTTCCCCTTTTATGGTCTCAACCTGAATTTCCCTGTAGTCCCCCTTTTCCAGGGGAAAAAGCTCGGCTCCTTCCCTTTTGGCAAGGGCGAATTTCTGCCTCTTGAAAACCTCCTCTGTGGATTTTCCTTCCTGAAAGGCTTCCTGGGAGGCATCCGCGATCACCACATCTATATCTTTGTTTACTTCCTTTATGAAGCGGACCATCTCTGCCGCCGCTTCAGGACTTGTCATACCGTATTTTTCTCTGAAACCTATTAAATTTACCTTTAAGAGAACCGAAGATATCCCCTTTAATTCATCCTCAAAACCACATCTCTCAAGAAGTGTTCTTATATTTTTAGGACGCCTGCTTTCTCTTATTAAGGTGAGCCTTTTCATCTCCAAATAAAAAACCCCCTCCATGGGAGGGGGTAGTTCACAGGGTTAATTTCAGAGTTTTTCCTGGAGTTTCTTTCCAGCCTTAGCCTTAATAACTACCTTTGGAGGTATCTTCATCTTTTCTTTTGTACGGGGATTAACACCAATACGACCTGCTCTTTTTACCTTAACAAGGGAAATATAACCGGGTACAACCACCCTTTCTCCCTTTGCTACTTTGTCTCCTGCCTTCTCAAAGAAAAGCTTGATTACCTTCCTGACCTTTTCCTGACTGATACCAAGTTCTTTTGCTAAGGACCTGTAAATTTCCTCCATCCTTTCACCTCCTATGTTTTCTTAATCTTATTATAATCACATCCAGAGCGGTTTTCAAGGGAAAACCTTATTTTTTCAGCCATTTCAGCGTAATTTTAAGTACCTCTTTTCTCAGCTCCTGCATGGGTTCGAGCCTTACCCTGGGGTGCACCCTGTTAAGGTAAACAAAGGCCAGGCGTTGATTTGCGGGGTTTATAAGGAGGGTTCCGCCTGTAAAACCGTGGTGAAAAATGACCTCTCCCTTAGTGTCCCAGCCAAAACTCCTTGTCCCCCTCTGCGCCCCTGTTGCATACCCTTTGAAATCCCCCAGTTCTTCCAGAAGGGCAGGAATTTTAACCAGTTCCTCTGCTGTGGAGAAGGCTCCTGCGTTTCCCGCATCCCCTCCCCAGAAATAGGAGTTTCCATCGTGAACCTCGCCCCAGATAAGCTCTTCCCTCATTTTGACCCTTACATCACCGGCCTTCTCCCTCTCATAAAGGTTTCCCTGCTCCGTGGGGACGGTGATCTCCTCTGCGAGGGGACCAAACCTTATGTCAACCCCCATGTCACGAAATATAATCCTGGCCGCTTCGCCAAG
>JAMOUL010000347.1 GCA_027062035.1 Candidatus Aminicenantota bacterium
AAAGGCTGAAATAATGATGTTCCTTGACGACATTGAGACTGCAAGAAGAGAGGTGAATGCAGCCCTGATACACAGAGAAAGGCTTCTTGATCTTGACCAGTGGAAGATCCTGGCACTGAAGGCAGAGCTGAACATGAATTTCAAGGAAAAGGTCGATTATCTTAGAAAGATAGCCCAGAGATTACCCTCTGATAAATATTCCTATTACAACCTGGCAGAGGCTTACTTCCATCGCGCTTCACCACTACAAGCCCTCAAGTATTACAATATGGCACTGGAAATAAAACCTGATTTTCCTCCGGCTCTTAACCACGCAGGCTATAGTCTTCTTTATATAGGTCACCACCTTGAAGGAATTCAGTTTTTTGAAAAATACAAACGAATCAGTGATGTTGCCAATGCCTTTGACTCCCTTGGAGACGGTTATTTTTACTCCGGAAATTATCTTGAAGCCTTAACCAATAAGGAAACTGCCCTTGCCAGGGATCCTTCTCTGGACTGGGTATATGGGAGCATTGCCGATATTCTATTCCTCAAGGGGGCAATACAGGAAGCCTTCGACTACAACAGAAAGTACATGTCCATGGAAAGGACAAAAAAGAACCTTGCAAGAACTTACATCCAGAGGGCTTACTTCAGGGGGATGCTGGGGATCAATGGGGCAAGTAGTGATATAAAAAAGGCAATGGAACTTTTTGATTCAAAGGAGCCCCACAGGCTCATTCCAGAACTCCACTGGACTGCTGCAATAATATACTTCCAAAAAGGAGAAGTCGAAAAAGGCTGTGAGGAAGCGAAATGGATGAAGGAAATAATAGAGAAAAACAATATAGGCCCTGAAAATTATTTCCCCATTTATAAGTACTATCTCCATGCAATGGCTGAGTGCAGACTAAGGAAAGGGGATAGAGAAGGTTTAAAATTTTATGACAGGCTTCTGGAAATAAAGGATAAGCTCGGGTACTGGACCACACCCTATGAACGAGCATATTTTACAGCTCAAAAGGCCCTTGCAGAACTGAAGCTGGGTATGCTCAAACAGGCCAGAGCCACCATAGAGGACGGTTTGAGCTACAATCCCAACCATCCACATCTCCTTGAAGCCAGGATCTTGCTTCTCAAAAAGGAAGGAAACCTTTCCGAGGCAGAAAGAAGAATAGACGAACTTGAGAGTTTCTACAGGTCATATCCCCAGGCCGATGAAGACTTCCTACAGAAGAAGCTGGCAGAACTCAGAAGATAAAGGGAACTTTCTTCCTTTCTCTTAGCCTTCTCTTTGCACCCTTCATGGCTATTTCTTCCCTTGCCTCCTCAGGAATCTTGAGCCCTGCCACCTTTTTTCTTGCCCACTCAATTGCCTCGTGCTTCTCTTCCTCTGTGGCTTCAGTCCATATCAGTTCAGTAATTTTATCGTCCACTTCAAGGGCCCTTTCCGCTTCTCCCTTACTTAACAGAGAATACCCTTCTTCCAGGAGTGCCCCCAGTTCTCCTCCAATCCTCTGGGGCTTCTCCATTTTCTCTCCTGCACCTGCCATCCTTGTGGAGTATTTTTCCTTCTCTCTGAATATCCTCTTTCTAAGGCTCCAAAGGGTAATCATCCTGCGGCGCTTTCTTCTGAATACTGCGGTGAAACCATCCTCTATGCTCTTCAACACCACTTCCAGGGGGACCCGACTCTCCCAGAGCTCTTCAATCAGTTCCATATCCCGGCTGGAAAGGAACAGCATACGGCTCCATCTCCTCCATGCACCCTCTATTTTCCGGAAGAACTCTTCCTTAGGAATTGAGCTCATAAATGTGTTTAAGGCCGATTAAGGTAAGGTCCCCGTCGTAAACCTCTATTTCCTCTGAAGAAGTGGAAATTTCCTCTCCCTCGCCTCCGGTTCCTATGGCCCTTGCCTCGCCCAGCTCCTCTTTTATCTCCCTGATAATACCATCCACCATGGCTTTAAACCCCAGGAAAATCCCATTCCTGATGCTTGAAATGGTATTTCTACCAATTGTTCCCGAAGGAAGTCCGAACTCCACCTTGGGCAACTTGGCTGCCCTGTAAAATAGGGCTTCGGAAGCGGTGGAAATTCCCGGAAAGATCAGGCCACCAAGGTATTCTTTCTTCTCTGAAATAACGTCGAAGGTAATGGCTGTCCCAAAGTCCACAATTATGAGGGGAGCACCATACTTCTTTATTCCCCCCACTGCATTGGCAATTCTATCTGCCCCCACTGCTGTTGGAGGGTCATACAATATTGACAACCCTGTTTTTATTCCCGGTGCGAGAAAAACCGGGGTAAGGCTATAATGTCTTTCAAAACAAAGTTTCAGGTTCTTGGAAATGCCGGGCACAACGGAGGAAATAATGGCCCCCTCAGGAGGAGTAAGAATTATATCCTTAAGGAAAAACCACCATTCGTCAGGTGTTCTCTCCTGATGAGATGAAATTCTCCATTTCCATTTAAGTTCATTTTCCTCAAATCCCCCGATTACCACATTGGTATTCCCAACATCAATGGCAATTATCATTTCCCCTCCATTATTTTTTTCAATGATTCCTTATAAGGAGGATAGGCAATCCCCCTTTCTGTGATAATTGCAGTAACGTTTGACGCAGGAGTTACATCGAAGGCTGGATGGCGAACATCCACTTCTTCCGGGGCAATGTTTCTTCCGTTTATATATAAAACCTCCTCCTTGCTTCTTTCCTCTATGGGAATCTCATCTCCCGATGAAAGGGAAAGGTCCAGGGTGGAAGTAGGGGCTGCCACATAAAAGGGAACCCCGTGCTCCTTTGCAAGAACAGACAACGTGTATGTACCTATTTTGTTGGCTACATCCCCGTTCCCGGCGATTCTATCGGCTCCCACCACTATTGCTCCTATTTCCCCCCGGGAAATAAAGTGGCCCGCCATATTGTCTGTTATGAGAATGGTGGGAACCCCCAGCTTCAGAAATTCCCAGGAGGTGAGTCGTGCTCCCTGTAAATAAGGCCTTGTTTCGTCCACAAATACATTTTTAACGCGACCCTTCTCCCATGCTCTTCTTATAACACCCACCGCCGTTCCATATCCAGAGGTTGCAAGTGCTCCAGCGTTACAATGGGTGAGCACATTAACTCCCTGTGGTATAAGTTCAGATCCAAGTTCCCCCATTCTGAGGTTTGCCTCGTAATCTTCCTTTTCTATTAATCTGGCCTCCCTCTCGGCTCTTTCAGGATCGTCCCCTGCCCTTTTCATTCTTTCCAGGGCCCAGAAAAGGTTCACTGCTGTGGGCCTTGTTCTGGACAGCCTGCTTATAGCTTCATCCAGAGATTTTCCCTCTTTAAGGGCAAGAACCACTCCATAGGCGGCAACACAACCTATGGCAGGAGCTCCCCTTACCATCATTTTTTCAATGGAAACCGCCACGTCTTCCAGGGTTTTGAGTTCCAGATATTTTTCCTCCCATGGAATTAATCGCTGATCGATGAGAAGGAGTCGATCTCCCTTCCATTCAAACGCCGGTAACATCCTATCCTCCTATGCCTATAATAAATTCAAAGCCATCCTTTGTGGGATATATTGTGAAAAAACCTTTTTTTCTAACAACGTAGGAACCCACCACATAACCAAGGGTGAATCCCGCTATAGTATCCGAAAGCCAGTGAGCATTTTTTCTTATTCTGGCAAAGGCAGTAAGCGCCGGTATTATATAAAATGCCCGACAGTTGTATTCCCGGGCAAAGACAGTGGATACAGCGGAGGCTACTGTCACATGACCGGAAGGGAAGCTGCGATTACCCCAGGAAAAGGAAAAGGGGCTATCGCTAACCGAGGGCCTCTCCCTCATGGTAACCGTCTTCAACGTGTTTGCAATCGCACCGGCGATAACAAAGCTCTCCAGCGCTTCAAAGGATGTTCTGACAAGTTTCCTGTCCTTAAAAATGAGCCCCGAAGTTCCTGTCAAAACAACGAAGGGGGCCAGGATCTTACCGTCCCCAAAATTATTTGAAAACTCAGCAAGTCCGTCGGCGAATTCGCTTTTTGTATCTATTGCAATATGCCTTACTGTAGAATCCAGGGGGAGGGCCAGAATTACCGCAATCCCTCCGTAAACCAGCGCCTTCTTCTCGTCTTTCTTTTTGTTTCCAGGAAAAACTAAAACTACCAGCAGAAAAAAAGAGAAAATCCTTTTCATTTGGTATAGAATAGCACAGGAGGGTGCAAATGAGAAAGCTACTTGCAATCCTTGTGTTTGTAAGCTTTATCTTTTCAGGAGCCGTTGTTTCCGACAATTATTATGCCACAGAAGCAGGGTTAAAAATCTTAAAGGAAGGTGGAAACGCTGTTGATGCAGCTGTGGCAGTGGGCTTTGCCCTCGCGGTAACCTATCCTTCTGCGGGTAACATAGGGGGAGGGGGATTTATGGTAATCTGGGACGGGAAAAGGGCACACTTCCTGGACTACAGGGAAACCGCCCCTTCCGCAGCCAGATGGGATATGTATATGGAAAATGGCAGGTTTATCAGGGAAAAGGCCCTTATAGGAGCCCTGGCAGCGGGTGTTCCCGGAACTGTGGCAGGTCTGATAGAAGCCCACAGAAGATTCGGAAAACTTCCCCTTTCCAGGGTACTGGCCCCTGCAATTTCCCTGGCAGAAAAGGGATTTCGCATCAGCCTCTTTCAGGCGGAGAGATTTAAAAGAAAGGAAAAACTCCTTAGAACCTTCCCTGAAACAGCCAGGATATTTCTCCCCGGGGGAAAATCTCCTCAACCAGGATATATCTTAGTACAGAAGGATCTTGCCCGAACCCTTCGGCGCATTGCAACCCGGGGAAGGGACGATTTTTATAAGGGTAAAACCGCCCGATTAATTTTGAGAACCATGAAAAAATACAGGGGGCTAATTTCTTATAAAGATCTTATATCCTATAAGCCAAAATGGAGGGAGCCAGAAATCATAAATTATTCAGGTCGCAGGGTTATTGTGTCCTCACTCCCCTCCAGCGGTGGTCTTATCCTGAGAACAATCCTTTCCGTGATGGGCAAAAGCAATCTTCACACACCTTCGCCAATTTATTATCACTTCCTCATCGAATCCATGAGACTTGCGTTCTATGACAGGGCAAAGTTCATGGGAGACCCCGATTATTCAAAAATCCCCTTAAGGGGATTAAGAAGCGAGAAATATCTTGAGGAAAGAATGGAAAAACTTCTCCTGTTAGTACCTCTTCCAATGGAAAGTTTTAATTTCGATCCATTTAAATACGAAGGCAAGGAAACCACCCATTTTTCTGTCTTCGATGGAAAGATGGCAGTCTCCAATACCTATACAATAAATGGACTTTTCGGGAACGGACTGGTGGTGAGCGGAGCAGGTTTTCTTTTGAACAACGAGATGGATGATTTCTCTGTTCCTGGCTACGCCAATCAGTTTGGTGCCATTGGCTCAAAGGCAAACTTTATTGAAGGGGGGAAAAGGATG
>JAMOUL010000348.1 GCA_027062035.1 Candidatus Aminicenantota bacterium
GACCCTCCTTTATTCTTATCAAAACCCCTTCCTCATGGGGCTCCCATCTTACCAGCACATCTCTGAAACCCGCCTCCAGATATTTTTCTCTTATATAAACAATGCCGTCCCGTATATCCTGAAGTCTGTATTTAGAAAAAACGACCTTGCTAACAGGGATTAAAGCCCTGAGTTGCTTGTCAGTAAAATATTTATTGCCAGAGAATAGTATCCTTCTTCTTTTTAGCTTCTTTACTCCCTCAAGTCTGTAAATTATCTCTATAAGGTCCTCAAATTCCTCCACCTCACCCTTTATATCCTTCACATAAACACCCTTGTCCAGAAGATATTCCCTTATGGTTGTTTTTCCTTCGTAAAGGGCCCAGGACCTGGAGTAATCCTTTTCCCAGTACGGATAAATTATCTTTGCTGGCAGATAATAACCGAAGATCTTAATTGAAAACTTTTTGCCCTTTACCCTTGTGATATTTATTTCTATCGAGTCTTCCAGAATCTTCTTTTGTATTTTCACCTGTCCCCTGAGGTATCCTTCTTTCCTCAATTCCTCGGTTAAAATCTCCTTTGTTCTTTCAATAGCAGAACTGGAGTAATAGGCTCTTACTTTCAAAGCTCCTATTTTCTTTACTTCCTTTCCATCAACAGTCAATCTGTTTATCCTGAATCTTCTTCCCGGGTTTATATCAAACCTCAGAATTCCCTTCTCAAAGGTATATTCAATCCGGGGCTTAAGATATCCACTTGACTCCAGCCAGGTAATGATCCTCTTCTTTTCCTTTCTTGCATCTTCCTCGGAGAAGAACTGTCCCCTTCTTACAAAGAGAAACCCTGGAAAAGAAGAGAGTTTTTCAGGGGAATAAAATTCTATCTTTTTTATCCTTTCCCTCGGCCTGGTCTCAATTATCAAATTTATCTTTCCTTCAGAATTCTCCTCAACTACATATATGTTGACAAATTCTCCGGTGCTATAGGCTCTGCGCACAGAAAGGTAGAGCTTCCAGCGCGAAAATTCCTCTCCCTCTTTCAGAAGCATAAAGGGGGCTATGCTTTTGCCCCGATATACTATCCGTCCTATTTCAGTGGAAAGAAGGATAGTACTTAATATCAAGAATAATGTTACCTTTCTCATCTCTCATTAAAATCATTGAAATATTGGGATTAACCCTGTACTCAATTATTATTATCTCCTGTTTTACAGATGCAAGGTTTGTGGAATACACCACAGTGAGGTTTTTACCCACCTGTTTTTCGGCTGTAAGGCGAGCAAGGGGTTCGGTAGAACCCGGAAGCACGTAAGGACTGATAGAAAGTCTGGAAAGTCCGAGGAATGACTTGGCCCTTTTTC
>JAMOUL010000349.1 GCA_027062035.1 Candidatus Aminicenantota bacterium
ATATGCATAAATTTCTGTTGCTTTCTTACTGTTATCCTCTAATAATTTTTCAATACACACAAAAAACTCCTTTTTAAGAGCTAAAATGTCATAAATCTTCTACCCCCTTTTTGCTCCAGAACGCCTTCTCTCTCCCCGCTTTGTCTCTATATACCGTCACATTATAAACATATTACAACAAGACATTAAATGTCAAGTTTCTATAAGTCATAACATAAAAATGTAAAAGTGACAAGAGATGCAATACTTTTTTTATAAATATAAAGACAATTCTCTCAAGCTAAACTTGCTTTCTTTCTACTCCGCTCATTAGAGTATTATTTTACTCATTTAGATTTTAATTATTCTGAGGAAATTTGCTCAGAATTCTTGGACCCTGCACCTATTTTATCTTCCTATAAACTAAGATATATAATGTAATAGAGGTGAAGGATGGAACTTAAAAAAAGAACAATAAAGGAACTTATTGAGAAGAGCATCGAAAGGTTTGCGGATAAACCGGCGCTGGGGTTTTATGACGCTGAGCCCATAACTTACAGGGAGCTCGGGGCAAGGATAGGGGCGCTTTCGGAAAAACTGAGGGAGAAGGGGGTATTAAAGGGAGACAGGGTAGCCATAATCGGCGAAAATTCCCCTAACTGGGGGATCGCCTATCTCAGTATTACCACAATGGGAGCTGTGGCAGTACCCATTCTCCCGGACTTTGCCGCAGAGGACATAGCCCACATAATAACCCATTCTGACTCAAGGGTTGCCTTTGTAACAAAGAAACAGATGGACAAGCTGGCAGAGGTGGAAATTAAGGGACTTGAACTTATTATTACCCTGGACGATTTCACCATGGAGGAAAGCAAATACGAGCTGGAACCAATATCCAGAATTCTTGCAAGGGCATCGGAATTTCTGAGAACCCTGCCGCATAAGGTTGGACTTATCTCCGCTGAAATAAGCGAAGAAGACCTTGCAGCCATAATCTACACTTCTGGAACCACAGGCCATTCCAAGGGAGTAATGCTCACACATAAGAACATAGTTTCCAACGTCCTCCAGATACAGGACTTTTTTGACCTGGAAGAAGGGGAAAGAATACTCTCAATTCTCCCCCTTTCCCATGCCTTTGAATGCACTCTGGGCTTTCTCTATCCCCTATCTGTCGGTGCTTCCATCTATTACATAGGCAAAAAGCCCACGGCTAAAATCCTCAGAATAGCTGCAGCCAGGGTAAAGCCCCACGTTATGGCAGCAGTACCCCTCATCATAGAAAAAATATACAAGAGGGAGGTGCAACCGGTCCTGCGGAAAAACATCGCCATGAAAGTTCTTTCCATTTCGCCCTTTA
>JAMOUL010000350.1 GCA_027062035.1 Candidatus Aminicenantota bacterium
TCCCATTTCGCACACAATCCCCATCATACCATCGAGGGCGGCACCGGCCCGGGACGGAAAACCCTTCACCCCCTGGTGCCGGGGGTGGAAAGGAAAAAGGAGGAGGTATTATGGATAGGAGAGTATTTGTTTGGAGTGTTCCTGATGAGGATGGGAAGATAGAAGAGAGGATAAACTATATGCTGAAAAACGGCTGGGCTGGTCAGGGTTGGAGTTCCATAAATTTCAATGAATTGTCAGATGTGGAGGAATTTCGCAAAGTGCACGAAGAAGCTTATAAAGAAACGGCAAGGGATAGAGCAATAACAACCTTTAAGTATCTAAAACAAATTCGCGAGGGGGATATTATAGTATTGAAATCTGGTGCAACTCCTTATGCGGTTGGTATTGTTAAAAGTCCTTTAGTTTATCGGGAAGATTTAGTTGAATTAGATATTGCTAATGGTGTATATGTGGATTGGATTATTCATAATAACGGGAAACCTTTGACAGATTTTCCGAAATTTAGTAAGGCAAGGACTCTTGGTATAGAACAGACAAATGAATTTAAGAATTTTTATATAAAGAAGGTGGAGGAGGTGCTGAATGCCCAAAAATTTCGAGAAGAGGACAGGAGTTAGCTGGAAAACTGCTTCTCAAATTATTGACCTTCTCTTACACCATAATCCTAACATGATTCTTTACGGTCCACCAGGGACAGGTAAAACTCATACAGCGAAAGCGGTTGCTTTGTATTTACTTGGAGGAAAGGAAGCTTTTGATAACGATTCTGATGATTGGGCTAATGAGTTAGATAAATACAAAGAAGTTGGACGATGGAAGATTGTCCAGTTCCACCCATCTTACAACTACGACGACTTTGTCGTTGGCATAGAGGCGAAGACAAACGATAAAGAGCAGGTGGTGTTTGAGAAAGTCTGGAGAACGCTGGGGGAAATGAGTCGGAGAGCGTTGGTGAGTTTGGTATTGGGGAAAGAAAAGCTTAAAGAATTCGTTAAAGAGGATAAGAAGGAAATATATGAGCAGGCTAAAAGGGAGTGGAAGGAAGGTAAGATAAAAGATACTTCCCCCTTCGTTCTCATCATAGACGAGATAAACCGTGCCAATCTTCCGGCGGTTCTTGGTGAGTTGATTTATGCTCTGGAGTACAGGGGAGAGGAAATTGATATTATGTATGGAGAAAAGCTCATGATTCCGCCCAATCTTTACATAATCGGAACGATGAACACAGCGGACCGCTCCGCCGGGCGTATAGACTATGCCATACGGAGGAGATTCACTTTCTATCCCATGCATGCGGAGATAAAGGAGAATATGGTGGAATATGGGAAAAAACT
>JAMOUL010000351.1 GCA_027062035.1 Candidatus Aminicenantota bacterium
CTGTGATTCTTACTTACCCGGTTTACAAAAAGCTCAAAGGTTCAGTAGCCCTGCGTACTCAAAAAGGTGTGGAAGCATGGGGAAGGGTTCTGGGCTTAAGGGAATTTATAAAACGTGTGGAGCAGGATCGTATCAGAAAAATGGCTGAGAAAGATCCCAAGATATTTAAAAAGGTGCTTCCTTATGCCATTATTATGGGGCTGACAAAGGAATGGGCTCAGAAAATGGAGAAAGAATATGTAGAATTTCCGGGGTGGTTCAGTGCTTTAACTGAAGCGGAAAGGGAGATTATAATAAATGGTCTTGAAGTTCTTTCCGGTAGGAGAAGGATGATTTTTCAGAGTGCTGACCAGATTGCTCCTGTACAGGATATATGGGATACACTTGACCATAGACGATAAGCGGATTTTAAAGATTTAAGGAGAGGTTTATGGAAAAGAAATTTTTATCAGGAAATGAGGCTGCAGCAAGAGGGGCTTGGGAAGCAGGTGTGCATGTAGCCACTGCCTATCCAGGTACCCCGTCAACAGAAATTCTTGAGAACGTTGCGAAATTCAAGGAAGTATACGCACAGTGGTCTCCAAATGAAAAAACTGCTTTTGAGGTAGCACTCGGTGCTTCAATAGCAGGTGCAAGAGCGATGGTTTCCATGAAACATGTGGGACTTAATGTTGCGGCAGACCCGTTGTTCTCAGCATCCTATACGGGTGTTAACGGTGGTTTTGTTATTATTTCAGCGGATGATCCCGGTATGCACTCTTCTCAGAATGAACAGGATAACAGAAGATATGCAAAGTTTGCCAAAATACCGCTTATAGAGCCTTCGGACAGTCAGGAGGTACATGATTTTATTAAAGAAGCCTTTGAAATATCCGAAAAGTTTGATACGCCTGTTTTGTTCAGGCTTACAACAAGAATATCCCATTCTAAAGGTATTGTTAATGTTGATGATAGAAGAGAAGTACCTCTTAAAGAATATAAAAAGCTGCCGGAAAAATACATTATCTTGCCGGCTCATGCCAAAAAACGCCATTATTTTGTTGAAGAGCGTACCCTCAAACTTAAGGAATATGCTAATACTTCATCGCTTAATAGAATAGAGTGGGGAGATAGAAAATTAGGTATTATAACAAGTGGTATCTCATATGTTCACGCCAAGGAAATTTTCCCTGATGCCTCGTTTTTGAAACTCGGTCTTTCATGGCCGTTTCCGGAGAAATTGTTAAAGGAATTCCTTGATGGTGTTGAAAAGGCTATTATAATAGAAGAGAATGAGCCGTTTCTTGAGGAAGAAATTAAATTTCTCGGGTATAATATAGAAGGAAAGAAGTAT
>JAMOUL010000352.1 GCA_027062035.1 Candidatus Aminicenantota bacterium
CGGAATTTTTAAAGGAAAGGGCGGAATTTGCACAAAAACTTGGAATTAGAGATATAATATTAGACCCGGGAATAGGATTTGGTAAGAGAGTGGAGGACAACATAACAATAATAAATTCCATTCCTTCATTTCTTTCCCTTGGATACCCTTTGCTTATGGGGCACTCGAGGAAGAGTTTCATGGGAGCTACCACAGGTGCTCCTGTGGAACAGAGAATTTACACAACGGTGGCACTGACTCTGTATTTCGCTCTAAGGGGAGTGTCAATAATAAGGATACACGATGTGTATGAAAATAAATTAGCGTTAAAACTTGCGGAGGCAATGCAATGGAGTACATTATAGCCATCGGGACAAATCTCGAAAGGGAGAAGAACCTTGGTTTTGCTTTAAAACGGCTTAAGGAAGAGTTCACACTGGTGGCGGCATCGTCCGTCTACGAAACTTCTCCCTACGGGTACCAGAATCAGCCCAACTTCTACAACATGATCGTGAAGATCAGAACCGAGCTCCCTCCTGAAGAGGTACTGAAAAAGCTTCAGGAAATAGAAAATGAGGCAGGAAGGGAGAGAAAGATTAAATGGGGTCCCCGCTCCCTGGATCTTGACATAGTTCTCTGGTCCGGTGGCAGGGTAAAGACAGAAAACCTGACCATACCCCATTATGACCTGAAAAACAGATTATTTTTCATACTTCCCCTCCTTGAAATAGAGGGGGACATAGAACTTGATGGGGAGAACCTTTTCTACCTTGCAAACAGGCTTCTTCCCTATCAGGGAATAAGAAAGATTGACTTTCCTCTTCCTTGAACTATCATAATTAGAGGAGGAAAAAATGGAAATTCCAGTAGTGGTTTACGGCGTTGTTCTCGACCCCACATCCAATTCTCCCATCATTATACTTAAAGATGAATTCACCAACAGGATACTTCCCATCTGGATAGGTATCTTCGAAGCAAACGCCATAGCAATGAAGCTGGAGGGAGTTACAACTCCCAGGCCGATGACCCATGACCTTCTTAAAAACGTTATAGAGGATATGGGGGGAGAGGTTGAGAGGATAGTGGTGGATGACCTGAAGGATGGAACCTTCTATGGAAAGATTTATATAAAGAAAGGGGAAGAAATACTGAAGATAGATTCAAGGCCTTCCGATGCCATTGCCCTTGCGGTAAGGGTGGGAGCACCCATCTTTGTGGAGGAAAAGGTTTTCAAGGAAGCTTCCATTGTGGGGACAACAGAAGGGCTACCAGACGGAGAGGACCTCAGAGACTGGCTGGAAAACCTTTCCCCTGACGACCTGGGAAAGTACAAGATGTAACCC
>JAMOUL010000353.1 GCA_027062035.1 Candidatus Aminicenantota bacterium
CCGGAGAGGTCGTATATCACGGAAATTCTCGGGGAGAAGGTATTCCAGACAAAGTTAAGTTTCTTGGCTGGCACAGAGACAGCTGGAAGGTTATAGCTTCCCGCCCAGTCCACGCTGGTTCCTTCAACGGAAATAGCATGGGTTCCTCCGCTCTGGGTGTCGAAACGCAGACCGAGATTCAATGTGAGTTTCTTATAGCTTATAGTGTCCTGGACATAGGCACCAAACCTGTAGAGGTAATATTTATAATCGGAGTTCCTGTAAATGTAGGCATATTTTGTAATTCCCGCCTCATAGTCAGTGTAGTAAAGCCTCTGGGAATAGTAAACTCTGTGCCTCTGTCCGATGGAATACTTGTATTCGATTCCGAATTTAATTTCATGGTCAGCTCCGAAAAGGTTTTCTGCGAAATAGTTACCGGTTAACTGACCGAAATACTGTGGCCTTTTGTAGTCAGACATCCTGTAGGTTCCGAGATAACGGTCCTTTGCTTTATCATAAATTGCAATTCCTCCAACAGGACCGATGGGTTCCAGTTTGAACCCTCCCGGCAGGTAACTGATTTTTGCGGAGATGAACAGGTTGTCTGTTGGAGTGAATTCATCCTCTACCTTTACGAATGGGTGAGGGGATGTCTGGTTGTATCTTGCTTCCCATGCGTCCAGAGGACCATGACTTTCCCTTCCTTTAACTACCTTATCAGACCAGTTGTAGAAAGCCTCGATCCTGTGTTTGCCAAGGCTCAGGTTTATCTTGGAGTCGAAGTTGTACATCTTCTGATTCTGAACGTTCCCGGTTACCAGAATCTTGTTAATGTCCTGATAGGAGCCTCCAAGCCAGAACCACATCTTATTTTTGATTATTGGACCACCAAAGTTAAGCCCGTATTCTCCGATGTGATCAACCTTGTTTCCATGGAGTTCTTCCTCTTCCATTTCTGGTGGAGTGTTTTCTGCTTCCAGAGATTTGCTGGTGTAGTATATCCTTCCGCCGCCGGAGAAGCGGTTTCCACCCCTCTTTGTGACGAAGTTCACCTGTACACCTGCGGTAAAGGATGTGATATCGTTAGCAGCGGTCTGAATCTGCATTTCTTCAAAGGCATCAAAGTCGAAATAAAAGGGTGTGGCACCAACGGCTATCTGGTCGGTAACGTTTACACCGTCCATATTCCAGTTGGTACCGCTCCTTCCCACGCCCCTTGATACGAAATTGGACTGCTGTCCTGATTCGTTTCCACCAACGTTTTCCCTGTCAAGGGCAACTCCCGGAGCGAGTTCCAGGATAACCCAGGGATCCCTTGCTGTGGGAAGTTCCTGAAGGGCGTCCTTTGTGACGTTTGTTGCCACCGTGGCTTTTCTTACGTCCACAAGGGGAGCTGCGGCGGTTACGGTAATTTCTTCGTTGATTGTTCCCTGTTCAAGCTTCAGGGTCAGGTTAACGTTGCTTCCCACACGGACGACGATATTTTTCCTTACGAGAGCTTTAAATCCTTCAAGGGATGCTTTTATTGTATAAGAATCAGGAGGAAGGGAAAGAAATCTGAAGTGTCCTTCCTTTGAAGTAATAACGGTCATTGGGGCAATTTTGGAACCGGTGAGGGTTACACTTACACCTGGCAGGGGTTGTCCTGAGGTAGCATCAACCACTGTTCCGTAGATGTTACCCGTTCTTACCTGCCCGACAAGGGGCAGAGTAAGAAAAACCAATAAAAAGGAAAAAACCAAAAATCGTTTCATGTTAATCCCCCTTCTTTTTTTGTGAGATAAAGCAAGAAATATGCCAGAAAATCCACGCTTTATATGGTCGATTGTATATCATTTTTCCAGAGGAATTCATTATATTGAATCAAAAAATTGAATTATGATTAACCTGCTATGGTTCTAAATTGTTGAATTAAAAATAAAAATAATGCTCTGTTAAGATCAGGCGAACGTCAGTGTTCTACAGGAAATGTCATTTTTCCCTTCCATGTTATTTCTGGCTTGTGCTGATTTATGTAATCTATCAGGAGCAGAGCTACCCTGATGGTTTGCATGGTGCTTTCCAGTGGCCAGTTGGGGTTGTATTCGTCCCTGGGGGTGTGATAGTTTCCCTTAAAGAATTCCATAAGCCTGTTTCTGCCTGAGACGTATTTTTCCCCTGCAGAAATCCATATCCCTGGAATACCGCGGCGGGCAAAGCTGAACTGGTCTGAGCGATAGAAAAATCCCTGCTCTGACATGGAGAAGTAAGAATACTCGAGGCCCTCCTTTTTGAGAACCTTCTTCAGTATGTCCTCAAGGGTAGAGTAGCGGCCGCCAACAGCCATAAAATCTGTGGTTTTTTCCCACACCGGTGTGGATTCGAAGTTGATATTTGCTAATACGGTGGAGGGGTCAATGGACCTTGCAAAGTATTTGGAACCCAGAAGCCCTGCCTCTTCAGCCTGGCATGCAAGGACTATAATTGAGTATTTAAGATGTTTTTGATATTCCTTCAGCACCTTTGCGGTCATTATCATTGATGCAACAGCTGAACCATTATCTATGGCACCATTAAAGATGTTATCTCCCTCAAGCGCCGGATCCTTTCCAAGATGGTCTATGTGGGCGCTTATCACGATGTATTTTTTCCTGAGCTCAGGGTCTGTGCCCGGAATTACACCCACCACGTTATTTGCCTTTATGGTTCTGAAGGAGTTTTTTCCGCTTATTTTTACCTTAAATCCAAGGTCCACAGGCTTGAATTCTCTGGACTCGGACTTCTTATAAAGTTCATCCATACTTATTCCCTTCTTTTCCAGCATGGCCTTGAAGTCTGCTTCCTTTATCCATCCGCGGAATTCGAGGTTGTTCTTCAGGTCTTCGGGAAGATAAACCTGTTCTCCGCTCCATGAGTTTCTCACCACAGTCCATCCGTACCCTGCGGTTTCATCGGTATGGATAAGCAGAACTCCCTTTGCACCATGGCGGGCAGCCTCTTCAAGTTTATAGGTCCATCTCCCGTAATATGTGAGGGCTTTTCCGTTGAAGAGCTCGGGGTTGTCTCTGCCGGGTTCGTTTACTCTTATTATAAGTATTTTGTCCTTTACGTCTGCGCCCTTATAGTCGTCCCAGTTCCATGCCTTTGACTGGATGCCGTATCCCATAAAGACTGCGTCTCCTTCAAGTGAAAACTCTTTCTCGTTTCTTACATAGCTTCCCACAACATGGTCTCTGAATCCGAATTTTAAACCATTGGCTTCAACGAGAAGATCCTCTGTTGTAAAGGCCTCAAAGGTTATAGGCTGGAAGTATTCCTTAAAAAAGGGTTCTATATCCAGGAGTTTATAAATGCTTCTTATGTATCTTTCTGCCAGGTCTCCGCCACGGGTTCCCGGTGCCCTTCCTTCCAGAAGATCATCGCTCAGGAATTGAATTACGCTCTGAATCTGACGTTTTGAAATGTGGTTGATGTAAGAATCAATACCGTTGCTCTGCGAAGAACACGCAGAGGAGAAAATGAGAATCATCCCTGCCAATAGAACAAATATTTTCCGCATTTTTCACCTCCTTTTAAAAGATTACACAACTCCCATTCCTTCGTCAAAATACTTTTTGTGCTTGTGCGCTTTCGCGAATACGAGTTTACAGGCTGACGTGCATACACCCACGGCTAAAAGCACGCAGGCTTTGATATAATTAAATTTCACAAAAATGTAAGGAGGTTCGATGAGTCCTGAGATAATGGCCCTTTTTACTGCTGCCTTCTGGGGAATAGGAGGATTCTTTGAAAAGAAAGGTCTGGTTCTGGGGAACCTTCCCCCACTGGCAGGTATTTTTATAAGAACAGCGGTAGCCGCTGTGGTCCTTGGAATTGCTGCGCACAGGAAGCTTCCGGCACTGAAGCAGGCAGGATGGAAGTCCATAACCCTGCTCGTTGTCTTTGGCGGAATAATGGCAGGTTCCCTGGGGATGCTTTTCTTTTACAAAGCCATAAAGACAGGTGAGCTTTCCCGTGTTATGCCCATTGCATTCACCTCTCCCCTCTTTGGAGCAGCAGCGGCTATAATCTTTGCAGGCGAGGCCATTACCCTCAAAAAGATACTGGGCATTGTGCTCACCATTTCAGGAATAGTCGTGCTGACCATATAGTATGGGAAAAGGCACACTGGAAAGGAAGGCATATTTCGATGGAAAAGAAGATCTTTTCCAGTGTGAACTGATATATCTGAGCAGGGAATGTGGGATTTTGAAATACGTCACTGAAAGGGCTCACAGTACAGGAGACCTGTTTCTTCCAGCTGGTACTGTATCCTATGGCTTTTTCTTCAGGGATGAACCCTTTGTTCTTTACCGCTGGTTTTCTCCACAGGGGAAACTCATTGGCGATTATTTCAATGTAGCGGATAAAATAAGAATTTCCGAAAAGGAATTCTTCTGGCGTGACCTCTTTGTGGACGTACTTGTACGCCCTTCCGGCAAGGTGGATATTCTCGACGAAAATGAGGTGCCGAATAACCTTGAAGAGTCACTCCTGGCATACATTCAGAATGCAAAGGAAAGGATTCTGTCCATCTATCCTCTTATCCTTGAAAAAGCGGATGAAATGATGGAGAATTTAATCTGGAGGAAAAAATGAGGCTTTATATTGTAGCCGTGGGGTTTGACGAAGAGGTGGCTGAGAGGCATCAGTATTTCTTTAAGACCGGAGAAAGTCCGGAAATAGTCCTTCGGAAGGTCAAGTACGAACTGGAGGGAAAGAATTTCCATTTTGATTCCCTTATGGAAATAAATTATGCGGATGGAAGAACCATTAGACTTTCAAAGGAAGGGAAACCTCAGGAGTTTCTTTATGCTGGATTTGTAGGATACTACATGGAGGGAGATCCCATAGAACACCATAATTTTATATTTATTGTTGAGAAAAACTTGGAGGCAGCCAGAGCAAAGGCAAAACAGGTGGCAAAGATGGTGGAGGGAATAACTCCGCATCTGGATGCTATCAAGGAATTAAGGGAAGTGGAGGGATGGATGGTAATACCCGAGGCATCTTCTGGTGAACCCAACAGGCTTTTTTATTACGACGATATTAAAGAAATATTGAAGAGTGTGTAATTAACTGATCTCTTAAACTCTTTACCAGTGGTAAAAGCTCAAGCTGTTCTTTTGTGAGAACTTCTTCGTGCATGACGCTCAAAATAAAGGGAAAAGAAATTTATTGTTCTTGGATTGTAATTATTTCTTTTTTTTTCGTATCTGTTTAAAGAATATTTCTGCAACATGTTCTATTCCTAAAATATCAAAGAGTTCCTTTACACTTTCCCTGGTTCCATAATTGAGGATAGTTTCCACCAGTATCTCTTCACTTATCTTTTCCTT
>JAMOUL010000354.1 GCA_027062035.1 Candidatus Aminicenantota bacterium
TTCCTTCAATAATTTCCTTGAATCCCCTTATTGTTTCATCTATTGGAACGTATTTACCCTTTCTTCCTGTAAATTCTTCTGCCACAAAGAAGGGCTGGGAAAGGAACCTCTGTATTTTCCTTGCCCTCTCAACTATCAGTTTGTCTTCCTCTGTAAGCTCTTCCATTCCCAGAATAGCAATAATATCCTGAAGGTCCTTGTACCTCTGAAGTATCCTTTTCACTTCCATCGCCACATTGTAATGTTCCACGCCGATAATTCTGGGGTCCAGTATCCTGGAATATGAAGCAAGGGGATCAACTGCAGGATATATACCCATGGAAGCAAGCTGTCTTGAAAGATTGGTTGTAGCATCGAGATGAGCAAAGGCCGTGGCAGGGGCAGGATCTGTAAAGTCATCTGCAGGAACGTATATTGCCTGGACCGATGTAATGGAACCCCTCTTTGTCGATGTAATTCTCTCCTGAAGCTCTCCCATCTCTGTAGCAAGGTTTGGCTGATAACCAACGGCAGAGGGAATTCTTCCAAGAAGCGCTGAAACTTCGGAACCTGCCTGGGTAAACCTGAATATATTATCGATGAACAGTAGAACGTCTGCTCCCTCTTCATCTCTAAAGTATTCCGCCTCTGTAACAGCGGTAAGACCAACCCTCAGTCTTGCCCCCGGAGGTTCTGTCATCTGTCCATAAACGAGTATTGCCTTGTCCAGAACTCCGGAGTGCTTCATTTCCAGCCAGAGGTCATTTCCTTCCCTGGTCCTTTCACCAACTCCTCCAAAGGCTGATATTCCGCCATGCTTAAGGGCAACGTTGTGGATAAGTTCCATTATTATAACGGTCTTTCCAACACCGGCTCCCCCGAAGAGCCCTGTCTTACCACCCTTAAGATATGGTTCGAGAAGGTCTATAACCTTTATTCCGGTCTCGAACATTTCAAGGGTGGTGGATTGTTCATCCAGTGGAGGGGCTGGACGATGGATGGGATAATATTTATCGGATTTTACAGGACCCTGCTTGTCAACAGGTTCTCCAACCACATTAAGTATTCTGCCGAGAACTCCTCTTCCAACCGGAACCTTTATGGGACCACCGAGGTCATAGGCTTTCATTCCCCTTACAAGACCTTCAGTGGGATGCATCGAAACGGTTCTAACACGCTTCTCTCCAAGTATCTGCTCCACCTCTGTAATGATATCTATCGGGGTGGGTACGTCGAATCCCTCGGAAGTTATTCTAATAGCATCATATATCTCAGGAACCTTCCCATCGGGAAATTCCACGTCAACCACAGGTCCAACGACCTGAACCACTCTTCCTAAGTTCCTGTATTCCATTTCCCCTCCTATGCTTGGGATTTTTTCATGGCTTCTATAGCCGTTACTATATCCAGAAGCTCCTTTGTTATCTTTTCCTGACGAAGCTTGTTCATTTCCAGAGTCAGGTTTCTCACCATATCCTGGGCATTCCTCGTGGCCTGATCCATGGCAATCATCCTTGCTGCATTTTCAGCTGTGGAGCTTTCAAGTAATATTCTCCACACCTCAAGCTCTATGTAATGCTTGATTAGCTGTTCAACCACCATATCCACATTCGGTTCATAGATATATTCTTCCATTTCCTCCTCTTCCACCTTCTCTATAGGAATGAACCGTTCCGTTGTAGGATAGTATTTTCCAACAGAAAAGAACTGGGTATATGTGATAAAGACCGAATCCCATTTCTTCTCTTCAAATCCCCTGAGCAGCGCCTTTGTAATCTCCATGGCGTGGGAAAAATTAAGCTTTACGAAAATGTGTTTGTAGGTCTTTTCTATAGGATGCACCCTCTTTAATCCCTCTTCTCCCTTTCTTCCCACAACCATAAGGTGGAGGTTTCCCTCCCTTTCTTTTATAAACCTCTCAGCTTCCTTTATAACGTTATAATTAAAGGAGCCGCAGAGCCCTTTGTCCGCAGAAATAACCAGCAAAAGGGGATTTTTCTCCTCTGTTTCTCCAAGGAGAGGATGGGCCTGAGGAATTGCAGATGCAAGATGGGCAAGCATGTATTTTATCCTGACGGCATAAGGCTTGAAATTTATAACCTTATTCTGGGTCCGGCGCAGGCGCGCAGCCGAAACGGTTTTCATGGCTTTGGTCACCTGAATAAGATCTTTAACAGCCCTTATTCTGCGCCTGTACTCCTGAAGATTTCTCATTCAGTTCCTTCCTCCACCAGTCCCTTTTCCTTCTTGAAAAGGTCAAGATACTCTCCGATAGCCGCAGCTATTTTTTTGTCAAGTTCTTCATCTATATCCTTCTTTTCAGCCAGCTCGCTATATATATCTGGATGGAGTCTGTCTATATATTCCATAAGTCCCTTCTCGAATTCCTTAACCATCTCAACAGGAATATCATCCAGGAACCCCCTTGTACCCGCATAAATTGCAACTATCTGCTTTTCCACTGGAACTGGATCGTACTGTGGCTGTTTGAGAAGCTCGGTAAGTCTCTTTCCTCTTTCGAGCTGGGCCTGGGTTGTGGGATCAAGTTCCGAACCGAACTGGGCAAAGGCCTCAAGCTCCCAGTACTGGGCAAGATCAAGACGAAGCCTTCCTGCCACCCTTTTCATTGCCTTTATTTGAGCGTTTCCTCCAACCCTTGACACCGAAATTCCAACGTTGATTGCCGGACGGATACCGCGGTTGAAAAGATCAGGCTGGAGATATATCTGTCCGTCAGTGATGGAGATGACGTTTGTTGGAATATATGCCGAAACGTCCCCTGCCTGGGTCTCTATTATTGGAAGGGCCGTAAGTGAACCCCCACCAAGCTCATCGTTGAGCTTTGCAGCCCTTTCCAGAAGCCTCGAATGAAGATAAAAGATATCCCCGGGATACGCCTCCCTTCCAGGGGGACGGCGAAGAAGAAGTGATATTTCCCTGTAGGCTGCTGCATGTTTGGAAAGGTCATCGTATATAACAAGTGCATGCCTCTCGGTATCTCTGAAGTACTCTCCCATAGCACACCCGGCATAGGGAGCGAGATACTGCAGAGAAGCAGGCTCTGAAGCTGTTGCCGCAACCACTATAGTGTACTCCATAGCACCGTGGTCCTGCAGGGTTTTTATAACCTGTGCCACCGTTGAAGCCTTCTGTCCGATGGCAACATAAACACAGATAACGTTTTGCCCCTTTTGATTTATTATTGTATCCACTGCAATGGCTGTCTTTCCTGTCTGCCTGTCTCCAATAATAAGCTCCCTCTGCCCCCTTCCGATCGGAATCATGGCATCTATGGCCTTTATACCGGTTTGAAGGGGCTCTTTAACCGGGAGCCTGTCAACGATTCCAGGAGCAAGCCTTTCAACTGGCATGAATTTATCGGCCTTTATTGGTCCTTTATCGTCAAGGGGTAATCCCAGAGGATTTACCACTCTGCCCACCAGAGCTTCTCCAACAGGAACCTCGAAGATCCTTCCAGTTCTTTTTACCTTATCCCCCTCTCTTATCTTCTCGAACTCTCCGAAGAGTATGGCTCCCACGTTATCCTCTTCAAGCTGGAGAGCGACGCCGTAAACTTCATGGGGAAATTCAAGGAGCTCGCCATACATCACGTTTTCCAGCCCATACATTCTGGCAATGCCATCTCCGGACTGGACTACCACTCCTTCCTCTTCAACGTTGATTTCAGGCTTAAACTCTGAAATCCTCTGCTGAATTAACTTACTGAGTTCCTCAACCTTTATTTCCATACTATTCCCCCTCGATTATTTTTCTTTTTATAAGCTCAAGTTGCTTTTTTATGGAACCATCGTATACCACATACCCCTTCTTGAGAATAAGACCACCAATAATGGAAGGGTCTACCTCTCTATCGATCCTTATTTCACCCTTCATTTTCCGGGAAAGAATATCCTTTATCCTGTTAACCACATTTTCGTCAACTTCCACAGCCGATATCATGGTAAATTCATGTATATTATGGGATGCATTCCAGAACTGATGAAAAAACTGAAGAATTATGGGAAAAAGCTCTATCCGTCTTCTTTCCACAAGCAGAGAAATAAGATTTCGGGTTTTTTTATGGAACCTGTACCTGGAAGCGATCTCTTCAACCAGTTCCATCTTCTTTCTCTGGGGAATGAAATGGGATACAAGAATTTCCCCCAGCTTTGTTTTTTGAAAAGCATTCAGGAAGGACTCGAGCTCCGAATTTATCCGTTCAAACTCGCTATCCAGCACAGAAGCGACAAGGGCTGTTGCATATCGTCTTGCTACTCCGATACCCCTCAATTCTCAAGCTCCTTTATGTATTTTTCAAGCAGCTTCTTCTGAAGTTCAGGACTCATCTTTCCTTTTATTTTTTCCTCAGCTATTGCCACTGCAAGGTCTGCAGCATATTTTCTTAAATCCCTCATAGCTTTCTCATAAAGCGCTTGCATTTCTTCCATTGCGTTCTTCTTTATTTTTTCGGCTTCTATCTCCGCCTCTTTCAGTATTCTCTGTCTCTCTATTTCTGCATTTTCCAGAGCTTCCCGCTTAATTCTCTCAACCTCTTCGTCAAGCTTTCTCCACTTTTCCTCTATTTCCCTCAGCCTTTTCTCGGCCTCCTCTGCTCTGTGTTCACTATCTTCAAGGGCGGTCTTTATAGAGGTGGAATAGTTTTGAATAAGGTCCTTGAGGGGTTTACCAGCAAAGTAGGCCAGCAAACCGGCCAGCACTGCAAAATTAAAGGTTTTCCATAGAAAACGAGACAGCTCAGATGCCTGAAGCAGGGCAGGAATAAGGAAAAAGATTATAAAGGTTAAATAAGCCTTCTCTCTATTTCTTCTGCCATCCATTCTGCCATTCCTTTAATTTTTTTACGGGCTTCAGCGAGCTGGGCTTCCAGACCCTTTTTATATTCTTCCCTTTTTTTAGCCAGTTCTTCTCTCATCTTCTCGAGCCTTCGGGCCTTCTCCTCCATAGCTACTCTTCTGAGCTCCTTAACCTTTTCAAGTGTGCTAACCCTTACTTCTTCCAGAGTGGCCTTTATTTCTGATGCCCTTTCTTCATATAGTGATAGGGCCCTGGCTTCCCTTTCATTTCTTTCTTTGATGAAATTTTCCCTTTCTTCTATTGCCTTTTTATAGGGATCGAAATAGAGCTTTTTCAGCAATACGAATGTAACCCAGAAAATCAAAAATATCGCGATTAATGAGCCATCCAGCTTTATGTTCATAGGCTATTAATGATAGCAAATTTCAGGGATATGTCAAGAATTTAAGGGTTATCCCATTTTAAGAAAATCTAATTATTCACCTGTTTCATCTGTTAAAAAGTATTCTCTCCAGAGGAAAGGGTTTTCCCGTTGTCT
>JAMOUL010000355.1 GCA_027062035.1 Candidatus Aminicenantota bacterium
TCCATGGATAAGGGGATGAATCCTTACACCTCTCCTTATGTATAGGGCACCGACACCCTTTGGACCGTAAAATTTATGAGCGGACAGGGATAGCAGGTCTATTCCAAGTTCTTTCACATCTACCGGGATCTTTCCCACTGCCTGTACAGCATCGGTGTGAAATAAAACCCCTCTTTCATGAGCTATTTCTGCCAGTTCTTTTATGGGTTCTATAGTTCCAATTTCGTTATTGGCCATCATTATTGTGACGAGTATAGTATCCTCCCTTATTGCCTCTTTAAGAGTTGAAGGGTCCACAAGGCCGTACCTGTCTACCGGGAGATAGGTAACTTCAAAACCTATCTTTTCCAGAAACTGACAGGCATGTAGAACCGCGTGGTGCTCAATAGCTGAGGTAATTATGTGCCTTCCCTTTTTCTGTAGAGCAAAGGCCGTTCCCTTTATTGCATGGTTGTCAGCTTCGCTTCCTCCCCCTGTGAAAACTATTTCCTTCGGGTTGGCGCCTATCAATTGAGCAACTTTCTCCCTTGCTTCTTCTATAGCCTTTTTTGTTTCTTTTGCTCTGCGATAGACTGAAGAAGGGTTGTGGAAGTTTTCTTTCAGGAAGGGAAGCATTGCCTCTGTAACCCTGGGGTCCACCGGTGTGGTGGCATTATAATCAAGATATATTTCCCTCATATTTGCTCCTTTAAAGTTTTTTCTTTATCTGTCATCAGATCCTCTATTGTTACCCCTTTCAGGAAACTTTCAATACAGTTTCTCAGGTTAAGCCAGAGATTTCTTGCCCTGCATACGCTGGAATTTGCACATATGTCCGGATCATCCAGACAATCGGCCAGTGTAAAATCTCCAAATATCTTTGCCAGCTCATAGAGAGTTATCTCAGAAGGTGGCTTTAACAGCTGGTACCCACCTCTTGCTCCCCGGTGACTTTTTATTATTCCCCTTTTTTCGAGTTCAAGGGCTATTGGTCTTAAATAAAGAGGTGATACGTTTAATCGGTTTCCAAGGTCACTTGTGTTTATAATGCTTCCTGTCTCTGCCAGGGCTGAAAGCAACCTGGAAGCATATCTTAATTTAGTAGAAATTTTCATATATTAATTGTAACTACATTAATAACAATTGTCAAGACTAAAATAAGATTTTTTTAAATTTCATGAAAGCGGACATAAAAAAGGCCGGTGCCACATGCACCGGCCAGGAAATATTGGTTAATTTCCGGTAGTTTTAACGTAAATATTTGAAGGTCCACCATGGACTTTTAGGTCCCGGACGACCACGGGAATCGACACCCCATACCCTCCATCTTCCGGGCT
>JAMOUL010000356.1 GCA_027062035.1 Candidatus Aminicenantota bacterium
TTTCAATTTTTTGTTGTTAAAAAACGCCCATCTGTGAAGTTTTACCGGACGATGGGTCTTCTTTAGTTTTATTTCTACCTTTGACATCAGCCTGCAAACTTCAGGAACGCAATTGCAACGGGAAGGAGAGGCAATTATTCTCCTTATGAAGGCCTGTTCTCTGTCTGGATGACTACTTTCCCGCGCATTGGCCTTCTCACCCATTATAAAAATTGGCTCCCCTTCCTCTAAGATTTCAAAAAGTTGCCAGCATACGCCGTCTATTCTTATGTATCTTATCCTCACCCTCACTTCACTGTCCGATATTTTTCCTCCTTCTGCTTCTATTACTGCCTTGAGGACTTTGTTGTATTTAGAAAGTTTAGGACAGCGTGCATCGCCGGAGTATTCTCTATCAAATATAAAACAGGATTTCTCCTTCGGAACATACTTCTCCAATTCTCCCTCTACAATAAACTCTTCTTCTCGGGCCTTTTTCCTTAAAATAGGGAGTCCCTTTTTTAACATTATCCTGAACCAATAGGGAGAGGACCAGGTATAATAAATTGTCTTTTCCTTTACGGTTTTTCCTCCTATTTTATGGTGCAATTTGACCTTAATTTTTCTCTTAAAAACAGGGATAAGGGAATATCCAGGTGTATCTTCAGTAAAACAAATTATAGGTTTTTCATCCTTCTCTGTTTCCAGAACCTCAGGGTTCAATATCGTCCACCCCTCAACTCCTTCTCCTTCAATCTCATTCCACCTCCCCAAGTAAAAATCCAAGTCCTTCTCAGGCCAAAGAAGGGTGAATCTTTTATCTTTATGCGAACAGCCAAGGGCAAAAATTAGAATGAAAAATATGGCGGATACAAAAAACACCAGAAAAGTAAAAATTTTCCTCATTTAATTCCTCCTTTCCATATATTCTTCCGGCGAGGACTTGTGCTTTCCTTTTTCTTTTTTCTCTAATTCCTCTCCCTTACATCTTTCAGGAGAAAAGACAAATCTAATCTCCTTTATCTTCCCATATTCTATCTCAACTTCCTTTTTATCCGGGCATTTATAAAGCACCGAAGGATTGTATTGTCTCACTTTAAGGGCAAAAATATATTTTCCAGGAGGATAGTATTGGGTCAACTTAGCAAAGGGCGATAAAACCCTGCATTCTCCCTCTTCGGATAGCACATCAGAAAGTTGAGACGAAACCTTATTAACTCTTATTCCATACTTCTTCGGGTCCAATGGTTTCCCATTCTCGTCCACAACCTTCACCTTCACACCCGTCGTCCCTACCCAAGAGGCATCTATGTTAAGCTCATTTACTCCAGGAGAT
>JAMOUL010000357.1 GCA_027062035.1 Candidatus Aminicenantota bacterium
ATAAATTGTTTATGCGTAGCAGTTATGTTAATATATCAAAGGAGGATGTATGCCCAAATGGAAATTTAAGGCCTGGTGTACAGGGTATCCAGGAGGGAAACCCCCCAGGTTTCTCAGGCCTTTTCTTCTGCTGCTTTTACTCGCTGAGGGTAAGGCACACGGTTATGAGCTGCTGGAGAAACTAAAGGAATATGGTTTAAATTATGGTTTACAGGATATCGGATACCTTTATAGAACGCTGAGGGTGATGGAGAGGGAGGCGGTGGTTTCCTCTGAATGGGATGTCACAGGAGAGGGACCGGGCAAAAGGGTTTATACTATTACTGATAAAGGTAAAAAAGAGCTTGAGGAATGGACAAAAACACTGGAAAGCATAAAGGATAGCCTGAACACTTTTTTAAAAATTTATAGAGAGGTAAAGCAATGATAAGAATAGCATTTGCAACAGAGACGCCGGAGGGTCTTGAGGGAATTGTGGCCCAGCATTTTGGCCGCTGTCCCTTTTATACCTTTGTGGATGTTGAAGACGGGCAGGTAAAGGACTGGCTGGTTGTTGAAAACCCCGCCGCTGAAGGGCATTCTCCAGGACAGATTCCGCAGTTTGTGGCAGACCAGGGAGCACACATAATTGTCGCAGGAGGGATGGGTCCCAGAGCCCAGGAGTGGTTCCTGAAGCTCGGGGTAAAACCCTACATAAGGGTAAGTGGAAAAGTGAAGGATGTACTCCCCCTGATTCTTAAAGGTGAGCTAAAACCAATAGACGCACCGGATAAGGAGTGTGATAAAAAGGAAGGTGACTGCGGGGACGGTCATCATAACCATTAATGGCCTTTTATTGCTGGTTAAACTACCCCGGGATTTAAAAAGATTCCCTGCTTTTTGAAAAATGCAGGCTCCAGAATGTTAAAATAGGGTATAAGTAAAGGAGGAGATATGAAAAAACTGGCCCTATTCCTTGTATTTTTATTTCTGGTAACAGGTACAGGTATTGCAGGTGTTAGAACCTTTAATCTCGATAATGGCAATGTAAAGCTGAGCATCATTATAGGTAACGAACATATTGAGAAGGAAATACTGGAAAACCTTCAGGAAACATCGAAGGTAGCGATAATTACTACAGGGGATTTCGCTCTGAACGTTATGTGGACCGGATGGAGGGCTCCAGGGAAGGTAAACAATTCCGAAAATCCAGTTGTTTTTACAGGAAAGGATTTTGTATTTATAGAAGGGAAAACTATTGAAGAGAAAAACGGAGAAAAGAAACTTTTCCTTGAGTTTAAGGGAAAGGACCGCATACCCTTCAAACTGGTTATTACCTACAGTCTTAGACCCGGGGACTTCTTTGTCCGTAGAAAAATTACTGTTTCAGACAGTAAAACAGGTCTTCATTTTCTCAGAAAAATTTATCCTTACAGGGCTGAAATTTTGAACCCTTACTCTGTGGTAAAGGATGGCGGGTATGGGCAGCCTGTTGCCATAAGGACAGCTTCAGGAGGCGCCTTCTGGGGCATAGAGTACCCGGCGGCAACCTCTCTTTTAAATGGTAAAGAACTTGTGTGCTATCAATATATGGGAGAAAAGATCACCGATGGTGGTGTTTCCAGTGACTGGACTGTTTTCGGTATCACCCCTGACACAAGGGTCAAATACTGGTTCTTTATGTACCTCAATAGAATAAGGGTTGCTCCACTCAAACCCTATCTTCTCTACAATTCCTGGTATGACCTCAGGGCTCCTGAAATGGTCAAATCTCCTGAGTATGTAATGAATGAGAAAAACACAAAACGGATAATAAAGCTTTTTAAAAGGAATATGACAGACTCCTATGGAATAACCCTTGACGCCTTTGTCCTGGATGATGGATGGGATGTTTACAGGAGCGACTGGCAGCTTTCCCGCAAGCAATTTCCCAGAGGTTTAAAACCAATCTCTGATCTTCTTAAGAAAACCAACACAAAGCTGGGAATATGGTTTGGTCCAACAGGCGGCTATTCCCACAGGAGCTGGAGAATTTCCTGGATGAGGGAACATGGATATGAAACAGTCGGGGATCAGATGTGTTTCGGTGGGAAAAATTACAGCAGCCTTTTTGAGAAAAGGGTGCTTGAATTTATAGAGAAATACAACGTTGGATACTATAAATGGGACGGATTCCAGTTTTCCTGCAGCGAACCCGATCACGGCCATCCTGTGGGTATTTATTCCAGAAGAGCCATACTCAACAGGCTTATAGAAATAGTCAGGGCGGTTAGAGAGAAGAACCCGGATGTATTTCTCAATATAACATCAGGAACCTGGCTCAGCCCCTGGTGGCTGCTTTATGCTAATACAATATGGATGCAGGGGTATGACTATGGCTATGCCGGAGTGCCTTCCATCAGCAGGAGGGACCGGGCCATGACCTACAGGGATTATGTGCTTTATGATGACCTGAAAAACAACAACTTCTGGTTTCCGGTTGCCAATCTCATGACCCATGGGATAATCAAAGGGCATCTTCAGAAGCTCGGCGGTGAGAGGGAACCCATAGATAAGTTTACCAATAATGCGGTTCTCTATTTCGCCAGGGGAATATCCATGTATGAACTTTACATTTCACCTGATCTTCTTACCCATGCAGAGTGGAAGGCTCTGGCCCGTTCGATAAAATGGGCAAGGGACCGTTTTGATGTGCTGACCCATTACACAGAAATGATAGGAGGAAATCCTGGAGAGGGTAGGGCTTATGGCTACGTTCACTTTAAAGGTACGCATGGAATTATTGCATTGCGAAATCCTGTAATGGTGCCCCAGAGCATAAAAGTAAAGCTCGCGCCTGAAGCAGGATTTTCTGAAAACGCTTCGAATCTTGTGCTCGAAAGGGTTTATCCTTCAAGATGGATTTTTCCACACCTTTACTCCTCGGGCCAGGTAATAGAAATTCCCCTGTCCGGTTATGAAACTGCCATATACGAAATCTATCCCCTTAAGGAAGCGAAAATTCCCCTTATAGCAGGTGCCGAATTTTCGATGAAGAAAGCCGGAAACAACAGGGTGATAGTTAGAATATACAGGTCAGAAGGAAATCCCGTACTTTTAAATCCTGAGATCGTATCCTCCATAAAATACAACCTGAAGGAGCTTGATCCTTCAAGACTTCCTGAGTTCAGGGTCAGCTTTGCAAGAGTCAGTTACAGGGCTGAGAAATTGAAGGGGGAGCTTAGAATAAAATTAAATATGGGAAAGAGGATAGGGAAGGCTACTTTAGCTATCCTTTTAAAACCCGGAAGACACACCAGGGATAAAGATATTCCTGCAGTAAAATTTCTGCTGGATGGGAAGAGCGTAATGCCGGCAGTGGAGAAGCAGAAAGGAGCCTGGGCATGGTACAGAATCCCCCTCGGGCCCGGGAGCCACAGAATCACTGTAAATATTCGGCAGAGGAACTGGAACCTTTCAACCTGGTTGATATACAGAGAAAGGTTCTATCCCAGAAGGCTCATAATAGAGACAAAAAGGAATGTTATCCTCAGACCCATGCCACCCCTTCCATGGAAGTCGGGCACAGTTGTGAAAAAGCTGCGTATTAATTTTATTCCTTAGTCCCGAAGAGTAAACGTATTTTTATTATAATGTCTATGGGAGAAGAAAAATATGAAAGCGAAAAGGTATTTTATTATTCTGGGAATTTTTCTGGAGTTTATGGCTGGTAAAGACCCGGTTCTAACTCGTGTTGGGTGGTTTCCTAAAGAATCAGAGAAGCCTGTATTTAAAACAGCCACCAATATGCTCATCTATAAAGGCAGGATTTTTGTGGTAGATAACTTTAAACATAGGGTACTGGTATATACGAAAAAAGGAAATTTTGACAGGTTTATAGGCAGACCAGGTCAGGGGCCAGGAGATTTGAACCTTCCTGTAGAAATATCAATTTACAAAGACGTCATAGCAGTAAAGGATGAAATAGGATTTTCATTTTTTCAACTTAACGGAAAATTCCTTAGAAAATTTAGAGTTTTCACTCCAAGGGTAAGCTTTGTCTGGAGGAAGGATAAAATCTTCTACGCAAATGCAGATGTTAATTCTCCATATCTCATAAAAGTACTATCTGAGAAGGGCAGGGTATTATATACTTTTGGGAGAAAAAGCAGGATATTACCCGTTTATTCACCCAGGGAAACAATAAAACCATTTGAGAGTGTTGTATTTTCCGGAAAACTTCTTGCAGACAGACGTTATCTTTTTTATGTGAATTATGCTTTTGCCAGACTCACAAAAATTAGCTTTAATGGGGAGATTTTAAGCCAGGTTAATTTTTATCATATACTATTTCCCGAACAAAAGAAGTGGTTGCGGGAAAACAAGGATAGGGTAATATCAGGTAAGATCAGGGAGAATCAATGGATATTGATTAGATTTCTTTTTCAGGATTCTTACATGGATGACGGGAAGATATATGTGATGGAAAAGCCGATTAAAAAAGACAAAATGAAAATTGTGAAAATCATTACCGTGAATTCAGTCGAACTTAAAGTAGAAACAATTTATAAAATTGAGCTGACAGGAGATGAACAAATCCTCGCTTTTGCTGTGTGTAAGGAAAATAAAAAGCCTGAATTTTACATAGCCATGCGGTCGGAAGAGGGAAATGTAATAGCGAGGTATAAAGAAAAATGAGAGTATTTCGATGGGTAATTATATTTATTTTGACTATATGGGGAATTGTATTGATTCAGCGCTCCTATCCTTGGGTATTACTCAAACTAACTTCTCTTCCAGTTGAACTGAAGGATGCAGTAGGTAAGCAAACAGGAATGATTGTTTTTTTATATGGTCATATTTCACAGAGCTGCCCATCGGGAAAGACTCTAAGCTCTTTAAGCAAAAATCAGGTAATACTGTACGTTGTTCCCGAAGATTATCAACCCATGCCACCCCTTCCATGGAAGCCGGGCACAGTGGTGAAAAAGCTGCGTATTAATTTTATTCCTTAATCCTATGAAGTAAATGTATTTTATTATTACAAATTTCATCATTACAAAAAGTAGAATACTGAAAGGATTTCCGTTGTACCTGCATAGTTTTCCTAATTTTTGATTCGGTTTTGAAAAGAAAATTTTCATATATTGATATTTTTACTATTCTTTTGAAGCATATATAAATACTTTTAAGTACTTAATTTCTTATTTATAATATTTCTCTTTTTTATATTGTAGCAAACAATGATAAAATTATTTGTATGAAAATAAAAATTTCGCTTCTAATGGTCTTTTTTTTTTGGGGGGGATGTGTTTTAAATTGCTCGATATGCAGGTGTATATTCGATGAGTAAGA
>JAMOUL010000358.1 GCA_027062035.1 Candidatus Aminicenantota bacterium
GGCAGAGCTCTTCAGAGATCAGTCTTTTTTTTACAGGATAATTCCCTTCAAATCAATTTTTCAGAGGCTACCCGGGGTCGAAACAGGACTCCTTTTTACCAACTCCTTTTCTTCAGCTTTAAATTTCTTTATAAATGGAATAAGGCGCAGAATCGGTTTCTCCACGGATTTAAGAAAACCGCTTCTCACAGACCCCATTCCTCCGAAGAGGGATATCCATCAGGTCCTCCAGTACAACCTCCTGGCAGAATATCTGGTAGGGAAGGTAGACGAAAAAATGGAACTGGACGTGGAAAACAGGAAAAAGGAAATAGATGTAATAATGCTTCCTGCAGCTTCCAAACAGGCCAAAAGATGGGGAGAAGAAAAATATCGGCTCCTGGGAGAATATCTTAAGAAAAAGGGATTTACAGTGCTTTATCTGGGTTCAAAATCAGAGGAAGAACTTCTTAAAAGAGCTGCTGGTTCTCTTCCGTTTGCCACACCCCTTATGGGAAACCTGCCCTCAACCCTATCAAGAGCCAGGGTGGTTGTGGGTAATGATACAGGACCAATTCATATAGCCGTTGCTGTGGGAACAAAGGTAATTGCCATTTTTGGGCCAACTGACCCATCTCTAACCTCTCCATGGGGACAGAAGGATGCCTATATCTACAAAAATCCACCCTGCGGTCCGTGTCATCGAAGAAAATGTCCTCCTTCAAAACACATTTGTATGAACTCAATTACAGTGGAAGAAGTGTTCGAAAAAACCCTGAAATTACTCAGGGAAAAATCTTAAAATGCTCTTCTTTTCTACTCTGTCCTCAAACACCTCAACCCCTATACCATCACCCCGGGGCACGTTAATATATCCAGGAGAAGAAAATTTAAATTCAGGAGTTATGTCCTCACTGTAATATCTGCTGGTCTGAGATATGTCAGCTGGAAGCACAAAGGGAGGCAGAGAAGCTATATGAAGATTATGGGCTCTTCCTATACCTGTTTCCAGCATCCCACCACAGAAAAATGGAATGCCGTGTTTTTTCCCGAAGCTCGCTGCCCTTAGAACTTCTCTTACCCCACCCATCCGTCCAACCTTTATGTTGATCACTGAGAAAGAATCCATGAGAAAGGCTTCTTCCAGCTTTCGTGCAGAAGTTATACTCTCGTCAAGGGCTATGGGAGATTTTATTTTTTTCTTCAACCTCGAATGAAAGTAAAGATCATCATTATAAAGAGGCTGTTCCATGAAAAGGAGGTCAAACTTATCCAGGGAAGCCAGTAAATCAAAGTCATCCAGAGTAAAGGCTGAATTGGCATCCACGCCTATTGGAACATGGGGAAAGGTTTCTCTTACTTTCTCCAGGACCTGAACTTCCCATCCCGGGGCGATCTTAAGCTTAATTCTTAAATATCCCTCCTCCCAGAAGCTTGAAATTCTCTTAAGAAGAGAATCAACTGTCTTCTGTATTCCTATACTAACGCCTGCAGGAATTCTTTTTCTCCTGCCCCCATATAATGAACTTAAAGATTTCCCTTCCATTTTCCCCTTCAAATCCCACAGGGCCAACGAAACACCCGCCTTTGCCATTCTGTTTCCCTTAAATATAGAGACCTCTCTATCGAAGCATTCGGGCTTAAAGTCACACTCCATTGCCAGGGGGAAAATGAATTCCTTAAGTGCTGATACAGCAGAAGAAATTGTCTCCTCATTATAAAGTGGATATTGTGAAGCCACTACTTCTCCCCATCCCACAAAATCCCCTTTCTTCACCCGTATAATTATTGCTTTCTTTTCCCATTCCTCACCAAAGCTTGTTTTAAACGGATGAACCAGTGGAAGGGAAATAATTATCCCTTCTATTTTTTTCTTATCAGTTTGTAATAGCAAATTTCACCTCTAACAAAGGAAAATATTTCATACTTTTCAAGCAAAGGTGGAAAGGTTTTATCTATAGCCTCAAACCACCTTATTGCCTTATCCCTGGGAAGGGAATTCATATCCTTCGGGATTCTAAAACCAAGGATTCTGAACTTCCCCAAGAGCTCGGGTTCCCATTCCTCCTCCGGGCCCCTTTCAAATAATATATATTCAGGGTCCCCAAAATCTCTCGCTTCCTCATGGTCTACCTTCCATTCAACAAGGAACCTGTGGGTGGGAAAACCTTTATTAAATTTTGAACTCAACGGGCCATAAAAATCGGAGAAATATTTCGATACCCTTGCCCCAAGCTTAACTATATTGAAATACGCATTCCTCGCCTGCAGGGGATCATAGGTCCAGGTAATTTTATGATACCCCAGTCTCCTTGCTTCTTCCCGCTGAACCAGCTTTATGTGGTAACCTATTCCCCTTCCCTGGTACTCTGGAACCACTGCAGTCATATGACTATGCAGAACAAGCTCTGGACCTTCCAGCAGGGGAAATGCAAGGGAAAAACCTATCATCTTACCATTTTCAAAGGCACCCAGAACAAGGCCTCCAAAACGTGCAGAAAGGACAAATATGGGAAGAGGAACCACGTCCTCCGGCGTTTCAAACTCCCATGCCTTTTTTTGAATCTCCAGAGCCTCTTTTAGCTCTTTAATCTTTTCTATTTTTCTAATTTCCAGGGTCATCTGAAAATATAAATATAATATTAAAGGATTTTTACAGATACCTGCAAGTTTTCGTCAGCTATAAGCAGGTGATTTTCTTCCAGCTGATGCCACTCCCCGTGAGAAAGTTTTTCAGCGGCAACGATAACTGCCTCTTTACCGCGCAGGCCGCGGGATCTTATGGCAAGGTTAGAACTCACGGATGTACAGCATATATCATCCTCCGGTACGGTTTTGAGATAAAATAAAGGAATTTCACCACTTCTGAAGGCGTAAAGTCTTTTACCATCGGTGAGCAGAAAATTGAGTGAGGAATATGATGAAACGTTTTTAACCTCTTCTACCGCTTTTGCAATTCCCTTCTCCGGATGTTCTGTGTTCCAGAACTGTAGAATAAGCATAAAGAACCTTTCGCTGTCGGTCTCACCCTTAAGCCTTCCCTTCCATTCGTCCGAAAGTTTTTCTTCCAGACCCTTCCAGTTATTTATGGTACCCACATGAGCGAACATAAAGTTTTCGTAAAAGAATGGATGAGTATTGTACTCTCTCTCTTCGCCAACGGTTCTCTCCCTTATGTGAAAGATTATAATGTTAGAATGAATTGTCTCACCTATCTGCCAGAACTCTTCCTCTTCTACCGGTAATGGCAGTTTTATGGTTTTTACCGCTTCGTCCTCATACCAGCCCATTCCGAATCCACTTCTAATTTTAAGAAATACCTCGTCCCTGGCTATCCCTTCCTTTAAAAGCAGAAAACTAACATCCACTTTTTCTTTTGTAATTAAACCAAACAATCTACTCATTTCAATATTATTTTATAACTCTGTTAAATAATTTCAATAATTACCTGATTTTTAGAGAAGAAAGTGCCATAAGAGCCAGGATAAAGGAGATTATCCAGAATCTGATCACAATCTTCGTTTCCCCCCATCCCATATGTTGAAAGGTATGATGGAGAGGTGCCCTGTAGAATATCCTCCTGCCAAGCATCCTTATACCTACGAAGTCCTGAACAAAGGTGGAAAATAATTCGATAACAAAAACTCCTCCCACAATGAGGAATAGAACCTCCTGTTTTAAAAGAACGGCCTGTGTTGCCATAAATCCTCCCAGAAGAAGAGAGCCAGTATCGCCCAGAAAAACCTGAGCGGGAAAAGAATTAAACCAGAGAAAGCCAATACCTGCCCCCATAATAGCTGCAGAAAAAATCAGGATTTCGTGGGTACCGGGTACAAAGGGGAACAGCAAATAGGACGAGATCTTTACATTTCCCATAACATAGGCGAATATCCCGAAGACTGCTATGGTCATAATAGATGGTACTATGGCAAGGCCATCAAGGCCATCGGTCATGTTAACGGAATTTGTAACGAGTCCATAATAGAGTATTATAAAAACTCCGTATAAAACAGGGGGAAGCACCACAAGAGGACTTTTAAGGAAGGGTATGTAAAAATTCAACATTATCTTTTCAGGGAGCGGGGAAATCTCCGGTCTGAAAACGATAAGGGAAATTATAAATCCAAAGGCCAGCTGGGAAAATAGTTTGGGCCATCGACTGAGACCTCCTCCCACCCTTATTTTTATAATATCGTCCAGTCCTCCGAGAAACGCGAACCACAGCATGGACAGGAAAAGGATATAAACAAACTTGTTGGACAGGTCACACCATAAAAGGGCAGAAATCCCCGCTGCGATTAAAATAATAAGCCCACCCATGGTGGGAGTTCCCTTTTTTGTCTTTCCGTAATCCAGGTACTCTCTGGGAAGGTCTCTTATCCCCCTGTAGTAAAGGTATCTGATTATGGGACCTCCAAGTAAAAGGGCCAGGAAAAGGCCGGTCAGCCCGGCAAAGATGGTTCGGGAACTTACGTAAACCAGCAACCTCGAAGCCGGAAACTTCCCCAGAAAGAGCTTTCCAAGAAAATATATCATTTTTCTCCCCTTAATCTGGATATTATATTTTTAATCGGGAAGATCGGTTTAAACCCCTCACTAATATCCATTATCTTTCCTGCCTCTTCTGAGGCCTTCCCGGAATCTATTTTCCCCCTGGAAAACAGATTTTCCAGCGCCCTGGCGCATGCTACCCTTATTTCATAATTACTGTGAGAATAAAAGGGCCTGATTTTTTCGATTATCTCTTCTCCGAATATCAGAGAAAGGGCGATAATTGTTTCCTTTACTACTTCAAAACGCCTATCCTCAAGAAGACGGTAGAGTGTTTTTCTCACTCTTTCGGATGATATTCCGTAAACGCCTATGGTTCGAGCACATGCCGCTCTTACCTCATAGTATTCATCTTCGCATCCTTCGAGGAGAACTTCGAGACTGGTTTGTTCTGGAGGAAGGGAAGCCAGCGCATCAGCAGCATTTCTCCTTATGAAACCAATGCTTTCCTTCCTTAAAGCTTCCTCCAGCTCCCTTCTGAACCGTTCAAAACCGTATATTCTAACCAGCTTGATTCCCACATTTCTCATTCTCCAGTTCTCAGAGCGGAGAAAAGCCTGGGCCCTGAGCTCCATATCGTTTCTATAGGGCTCGGGATCCCTCGCAAGGGCATCCACCATGGCTTCAGGCGGCAATAAAAGAGGTGAAATTGGGTGTTCCCTTTCCCTGTGTTTAACAGGACGGGTGATAAAGTAAAAAAGCACGAAAAACACAACTGCAAGGGTCAGAGAAAGTGTAAAGGAAATAAGAAGAGAGAAAAATGGGGAGATGATTTTTATCCCCTTCAGCAGGCGGAAAAATGCATATCCACTGGATACACTTACTGTGGAAGCAAGGGTCCACCTCAGAAATGATTTACCAATTCTCATCCAGTCTATTTCCATATTATCTCTTCGCATCCTCATACTAAGTATAAGGAATCTTATTAACACTGCAAAATAAAGGGAAATGGATGTTGCAAGAGCCAAACCCCTGAATCCAAGGGATGTCCTTACCAGGATAATGCTCAGAAGCACATTCAGGGAAATAACAGCAGCGTTTGTAAGCATTGAAATGTGGGTTTCAAGCCTTGCGGCAAAGAGTCGACCTGCCATTGAACTGAGGCCCCACGCCAGAATGGAAAGAGAATAAAAGACAAGACACGAAGCGGTCATTATAACGGACCTCGGCCCAAAGGCACCCCTCATAAATAAAAGCTGAATTATAGGGGTTGCAAAGGCAAAGGTAAATAGAGTAGCGGGAAGAAGGGTTAAAAATTGAAGTTCAAACCCTTTATATATAACATTGAGAGCGCCCTCCCTTTCCCTTGAAGCCAGTTTCCACGAAAAGTCCTTTAGAACCACATTGTTTATGGAGTTACCTATTACATTAACAGGTAACCTGAAAACAATAGCCGCAAAATAAAGAGCTGCTACTGCTCCGTTTTCGAGTGGGGTTGCAAGAATTTTGTCTACAATATCCGAAAGCTTGGAAAAGGAAACATCCAGAAGTATGGGAAGTGTTAGAAGCGCAACCACCCAGATTGCCCCCTGAAAGGAAACGGAGAATCTGGAAATCTTCCCGAGCCTTTTCTCGGTTTCTCTGGAAAAAAGCATCCACAGGAGAAAGGTAAGCTGAAGAATTCCGCCCAGAAGCACACCCACTCCAAGTGAAAACACATTTAACTTTGAAGAAAGAAAGATAACCGCCAGGATAATGCCTATGCTGTAAAAGGCTGAAGAAGCCTCAGCCTTTGCAAACCTATCGGATGCCTTTAAAATAGAAGAGGCCCATCCAGCAATTGCTATTATCACAAGATAGGGAAGCATTAAACGGGTAAGGGCTATTCCCTGAGAAAGTACCCCCTTTTTGACAAAACCAGGTGCAATATACTTAAACCAGTGTGGCAGGGATAATTCCAGAATCACAACTATTCCAAGGGCTGCAAGAGCAAAAAATACAAGCACTGAATATGCAAGCTTCCAGTGATCGCCCCCCCTTCTCTTAACCCTCAGAAAGGTGGGGAGGAATGCGCTATCCATCGCATTTTCAGCCACCACCCTTCGAAAGAAGCTGGCAATCATTAAAGAAACTGCAAATATGTCTGTAGCAAGGCTGGCTCCAAAATAGCCTCCAATAAAAATTTCCCTCACAAATCCGAAGAATCTGGATACCAGAATTCCAAAGGCCGAGTAAGCGAATCTTCCTCTAAAACTCCTTTCCCTTTCCTCTTCCTCACTTTTGTCTTCAATTACGAATTTAAGGGTAATCCCATCCACATCAATTGCCATGCCGTTTTTTATCTCTCCGTAACCATCAAGAAAGCCTTGATTATTCTTAATTCTGAATACAAGTTTTCTTCTTAAACCCCTTATTCTCACGCTGGAAAAAGGAGAAGATGAGATCACGTTTCTGGCAAAAATAAGGGGATGTTTCTCACCCCTGTAAATTAAGTAAAATTTTCGATTGATCCTTTCAGGAGGTTTAACAACTTCCTTTATGAGCTCTTCTATTTCTATCTCCGGCTCTTCCTCTTCGATAATGGAAAACCTTTTTTTCATCTCGGGAACCTGTGGAAGCACTCTGTTAAGAACCTGAAGTAAAACCTCCGGAGAAAGACCTTCTCTATAATCTTCAAAGGCAATTTCTGCTACCCCCGCTCTTTTAAGAGGCAATGCATTGGATAACTGATGTTCACCGGGAAGCCCCAATTTGGGAACAAAAATAGCAGGGATTTTTACACTCTTTATCTCCTCAACAGTGCCAGCACCTGCCCTGCATATAATCAAATCCGCGGCTGAATAGGCCAGCTCCATTTCGTGAATGTATTCTTTGAGTATATATCTTCCATCCTCCAGTACGCCCTTTTCTCCAAGGATCTCCCTTGTATCTTCATAAGCTCTATAGCCTGGAGTTCCTATTCCTGTGGAGTGAATTACCCAGAGCCCCCATTTTAGAAGTTCATCTGCTATTCTTGCTACAGCCCTATTTATGGATCTTGCCCCTCTGCTGCCCCCGGTGACAAGGAGTACTGTAGCGTTTTCTTCTATACCAAGCAAAGCCCTGGCTTTGTTCTTGTCGATCTTCTGAATCCTCTTCCTTAACGGATAACCGGTAAAAAAAACTCTTCCTCTTAAAAGGCTTTTAGTCTCCTTAAAGCTAACGCCCACAGCCGAAGCAAATCGTGCAAGAATTCTATTGGCCCTGCCCGGGACAAGATTCTGCTCATGAATCACCACAGGAATCCCCAGTAATCTTGCTGCAATTACTACCGGTACCGAAACATATCCACCGCTGGAGATAAGAACCGAAGGTTTTATTTTCTTCAGTTTTCTGTAAGACTTCAATATGCCAGCCGGAAGAACAAAAAGGAACTTTATTAACCCAATAAAATCCTTTTTTGAAGTGGGAAAGGAGACGGCAGGTATTGATATAAACTCCATCTCCCTTACCATTCTCGCTTCTGCCCCTCTTCTGGTCCCAAAATAAAAGAACTCTCCTTCCCCCAGTCTCTCGGCTATCGCTATCAGGGGATAAACGTGTCCACCTGTTCCTCCACCGGCCAGTGCAACCTTCATGAAGTTATATTAACAAATAGGGTATAATAGGAAAAGTGAAAGAAAAGGCAGTTCTATTATTAAACCCGGCTGCAGGAAAACGGAAAGAATTAAAGGAGTCCATCCTTCATATCCTCCGGGAAAAATACGATCTCGAAGTTATAAAGGCCAGCGGAAAGGAAAAAACAAATGAGCTCCTCTTTAAAATTTCCCCTGATTTTGTGTTCGTGGCAGGAGGCGATGGAACAGTAAACAGCATCCTTCCCTTTCTTTACAGGAGTAATGCAGAGATGGGGCTTATTCCCTTCGGTTCTGGTAATGGCCTTGCAAGAAACCTCAAATTACCTCTGGATCCGGAAAAGGCGGCAAGAAGGCTTTTAAAGCCAAAGCGCATAAAGGTAGACCTTGGAATAATTAACGATGAAATTTACTTTATAAATGTTGCGGGAGTTGGTTTCGACGGATACATAGCTCACCAGTTCGAAAAATCAAAAAGAAGGGGAATTTCTCCATATGTGGCAGCTGCCCTGAAGGGATATTTTAATTTTCAGGAGTTCTTTTATGAATATGAAGGAATCCGCGGAAAGGCATTCCTTATTGCTATTGCCAATTTCCAGCAATATGGAGGAGAAGCGAGGATTGCCCCCGGAGCAAAGCCCGGTGATGGTCTTATGGATATAGTATTCTTGCGTAAACCGCCCTTAAGTTACGCCATGGCAAACTTTCCCCGTCTTTTTACAGGAAATCTGGAAAAATTGAGACTTTATAAAAGGATCAAGAGGGAAAGTATTGAAATTCACTTAACTCCCACACAACCTTCCCACTATGATGGAGAAGCGGGCCCTCTTCTCTCATGTATCAAACTTAATGTAAAGAAGAGGGCCCTTCGTTTACTTAGATAATTATTCCGTAGCTTTCTCTGTCAGTATTCCCAGAACCTCTACCCCTTCGGACCTGATCTTAACAAGAACATCGGATATTACATCAAAGGTTATTTCCTTATCTGCTTTGATGTATACAACCTTGCTTGGTAAAGTTTCCAAGGCATCCGCCAGCTTTGGCCCCAGGTCATCCAGGATCTTAATCTCCTCGATCTTTCCTCTATTGGAAATATAATATCTGGGCTTCTTAGTCACAGGATCAATCGCTATACCTACATAAACCATATTAGAGGGTTCCGGCTGATTTGTAGTATGTAATGCTTCAGGGAGCCTCACCACAACTCCAGATGCAACCATGGGGGTAATGATCATGAAGATGATCAGAAGAACGAGAAGAACATCACAAAAAGGAACGACGTTGGGTTCTGACTTTACTCCGCCACCGATTTCTGCTCCCATTATTACCCCTCTCTTATTATGCTTCTTTTATTTCTCTGGAGAAATAATCTATTATTTCAGAGCCTGCGTTTGCCATCTCTGCAGTGAGAACCTCGACCTGCGCCAGATGGAAGTTATAGAACCAGACTGCAGGAATTGCCACGAAAATTCCAGCACCTGTAGTAACAAGTGCCTCTGCAATTCCAGCGGCAACTGTTCCGATTCCACCGGCTCCAGTTATAGCCATGCTATGGAATGCATTAATGATTCCGAAAACGGTTCCAAACAATCCGATAAATGGAGCGGTAGAACCAATGGTTGCAAGGGCATTGAGTCCTCTTTTAAGCTCCTTGTTAACTTTTGTAACAGCTCTTTCAATGGCTCTCTGAGTTGCTTCAAGTCTCGCTTCAACCGGAACGCCAAGCTCTGTCTGATGCTGATACTCCTGGAGAGCTGCAGCAACTACTTTTCCGAGATGGCTGCGGCGGAAGTTGTTCCTTGTTGCCAGAGCTATAGCCTCATCAATTTTCTCCTCTTTGAGGAGCTTTGCCAGTTTGGGCGCAAGGGCCTTACTCTGCTTTTTAACCATGCTGTAATAAATAATCCTTTCAATTCCAACTGCAAGGGTCCATATGGAGAGAACAATCAGCGTCACAAACACGCCTTTAGCTAACAGCCCCATGGATGCCCAAAGTTCTGCAGGTGTTAGTTGCATTCTATACCTCCCTTAGTTTTTATTTAAGATAGAATTTTACTGTTACTGAAAACTTAACGGGCCTTGGGATCCCGTTTATTATCATGGGTTCATATTTCCACTGTCTTACCGCATCTATAGCAGCTTTGGTAAGAAGAGGATGAGGTGAACTCAGCACCTTTATTCTAACCACGTTACCATAGATATCAGTTATACACTGGAGAATCACCACGCCCTGAGCTCTGATTCTTTTGGCAAGTTCCGGATATTCCGGTTTGACAAATTTAATACGCTTTGGCGGCTGAATGAGAACCTGTGCGTTCTCTATATCCCCACCGACTTCTCCTCCAACAAGGTCTACAAGGCTTCCGCCCTCTACCCCGCCTTCGATTCCGCCTTCAACTCCACCTTCAACGCCCTCGTTTAAACCCTGAAGTCCTTCGAGAAGGCCCTGATCTGCTTCTTCTGGAACCTCTTCCGGGATATCCAGGGGTGCCACAAGTGCCTGAGTCTGCTGTTTTTCCTGCTTCTTCTTCTGCAGCTGTTTTAGCTTCTCCTGAAGTTTTTTGTTAACCTTTTTACCTCCCTTTGGTGGTGGAGGAGGTGGAGGTGGTGGAGGTGGTGCGAGAAAAGCCGCATTTACCTCGTATTTTGGTACATTGGAGCCTGTCAGAATTGGAATAATGACCAGCGCTCCTATTATTATAAGATGGAATACTATTGATAAAATGCTTGTCAGGGTTACTTTCCCTTTTTCCCTTTTAGGAGTGGAAGCTATCATCCATTCTGTAAACATATTTACCTCCAAATCTTATTATAACACTTATGACCACCAAACCAACACTTTTTTTCAAAAATTCTGGAGTCATTTATTTTAAAAGTCCCTTAAGTCCATAGAATTTATGCCATACACTGAGCCATGCACATGACTGATAAATTGAGGAGTATGTACCGACAATAACACCTATCAACATGGTCAGGGCAAATCCCTTAATAACCTCTCCTCCGAAAAGATAAAGAGCCAGAAGGGCAAGCAACGTTGTCCCGGAGGTCAACACGGTTCTCGATAGTGTCTGATTAATACTATCGTTGAGGAGCTTATCGAAATTCGCCTCCTTTCTCTTCCTGAAAGCCGGCATATTCTCCCTGACTCTGTCGAAAACCACGATGGTGTCGTTTATGGAATAACCGACTATTGTAAGGATCGCCGCAACAATTTGAAGGTTAAATTCAATGTTTAGAAAGTAGATGAATGCCAGGGTAACAAGAACGTCATGGGCCAGGGTGAGTACGGAAGAAATCCCGTAGAGGAATTTAAATCTGAAAGCAATGTAAATAAGCATTCCGAGCAATGCCCAGATAGTGGCAAGAATAGCCTTATGTCTTAATATTTTTCCAACCTGTGGTCCCACATATTCAACCCTCATTATAGATACGGTGCCGAGGAAGGTTTTCTCCTTGAGATAATCCAGGGGGGCCTTGGGAATGCCAGCCTCCCTCAGTTCTTCAAAGCTTCTTATTATCTTGTTTTTCTTTTTCAGGTCTGCAATCTTCTTTGCCCATGCTATAGCCTTTTCCTCTGGAAACCCCTGGGCAAGAATATCCCTTATTTCCTCTTCTGAAAGCAGGTTAAGGTTCTGTTTTTGAGCTGCCAGATTCTTTTCTTCCGGAGTCATTAAAACGCCGATTATCTTCTTTGCTATTTTCAGATGCTCTTCTTCCTCTCCTGTGCCCATCTTTTCTACCCTGATTATGTATTCATCACTGGAATTTTCCACAGCCTGTATTATAGCGGACTTAAATCCTGCCTCTTTAAGATCGTTCCTTATCTGGTCAATCTTTACAGGATGAGCAAATTTAACCTGAAGAAGGGTTCCACCTACGAAATCTATCCCATAATTCAACCCATTTCTGTTAATAAATATGAGTCCCGACACGATTATGACGGCCGAGACAAAAAAGGCAATATATTTGGCCTTCAAGAAGTTTATATTAGGTCTCTTGAATAACTGCATTTCTATCCCCCTATATGCTTATTTTTTCAACTTTCCGCTTGCCAAAATAAATTAACTCGAAGATCGCCTTGGACACGAACACAGCGGTAAATATTGAAGCAAGTATACCTATAATAAGTGTTACTGCAAAACCCTTTATTGGTCCTGTACCAAAACTGAAGAGGAAGATGGCTGCAATTATTGTGGTCAGATTAGCGTCAAGTATTGTTGTAAATGCTCTGGAAAAGCCAGCATCTATAGCTGCAAGGGGCGATTTACCTGCAGCGAGCTCCTCCCTTATTCGCTCAAAAATGAGAACATTCGCATCAACTGACATACCAATAGTAAGAACAATTCCCGCTATACCCGGCAAAGTAAGAGCTGCTCTGAACAAAGCGAGCGCCCCAAATATTATGAGCATGTTCATAAGCAATGCAATGGTTGCATTTACACCTGCCAGATTGTAGTAAACGATCATAAAGAGCATAACCAGGATGAGGGCCAGAATTGAAGCCTTCAACCCCTTCCTTATAGAATCAGCTCCCAGGGAAGGACCTATGGTTCTTTCCTCTATTATCTTTATAGAAGCGGGCAATGAGCCTGTCCTCAGAATTAAGGCAAGGTCATGGGCTTCCTCGGAAGTAAAGCTTCCCTCTATAATACCGCTATCGAAGATGGTGGACCTGATGTTGGGTGCGCTTTCTATTACATTATCAAGCACTATAGCAAGCTGTCGGCCAATGTTCTGACTGGTAACCTTCTCGAATTTTCTGGCTCCCTCGGCATTTAACTGAAAACAAACTGCTGGAAGGTTGTATTTGTCGGCGCACCTTCTCGCAGTTTTCAGGTCCCTTCCTGTAACTGCAGCAGCCCTTTCCACAACGTAATATCCCTTGCCCTTACTTGGAAGGATCTGAAGATCCTCTGGCAATTTTCCACCGTACTTTTTCAGCGCCTCTTCCTTTGTTGGGAAAGGCCCATCCTTTACCAGCTTAAGCTCCAGCAACGCAGTATTTTTTATCAGAGCTCTTACCCTTTTGGGATTGTCAACCCCGGGTAATTCCACAACTATCTGGTCTCCCTTAATACCCTGCCGTTGGATTACCGGTTCAGCTATTCCAAACTCGTCCACCCTTCTTCTTATAGTTTCAAGGGCTTCTTCAACCGCATTTTCCCTTATACTGGAAATGACCTTGGGCTTAAGGGTAAGCTCTGCTTTTCCTTCCACCACACCTGAATACTCCCAGTTAGAAACAAAATTGGCTTTAATTACGGCATCAAAATCGGATTCCCTGTCCGCAGGAACACCTTCTACTACAATGGTCGCTATTCCCTTACCGTAAATGTTGCCTACCTTAATCCCCTCATCTTCAAGCAGGGATTTCAGTCTGAGAATCTCCTGGTCCCTTTCCATTTTCACCGCATCATCGGTAACCACCTGTAATACCAGATGCATTCCCCCTTTGAGGTCCAGTCCGAGTTTAATCTTTTCGGAAGGGGGAAGCATAAAATAAATGGAAAAGGCGATAACCAGGAAAATCAGGATAAATTTCCACTCAACCTTTCTCTTCATTTTTACCTCTTGGTTGTTACTGTAGCTACATAATTCTTTATCACTTCAAGCTTTGTACCCTTGGAGTCTATCTCTATTCTGTCCTCGTAAACGGCAGTAACCTTGCCTACTATTCCTCCAGCTGTTATGATCCCATCTCCCACCTGAATGGAATTGACCATTTCCTGGTGCTTTTTCTGCCGTTTCTTCGCAGGAAGTATTAAAAGAAAATAGAATATAACAAAAATAAGGGCTATCATTATCAGGGAACCCATAAATCCTCCACCCTGGGCGGCTCCCTGAGAAGCTGTCTGTGCGTAAAGTGTTCCTATCATTTCTTCCTCCAGATTTTTTTTGTCTCCCTCAGAAATTCCCCAAGGGAATTATCCTTTATATATTTACGAATTTTTATCATTGTGTCAAGAAAGAATTTCAGGTTTATATAAGTATTATAAAGTGCAGAATTAATGTGAGACGAAGAATAAAGATGCCTCAAAAGGGAGCGGGAAAAGGGCAATTCCTGATCCACCAGGGAAAAATCTTCCCTGAATTCATTTCTCTTTATATTTAGCTTCCCCACCTCTGTAAAAACCTGACCTCTCCTTCCGTTTCTGGTGGGTATTACACAGTCAAAGAGATCAACCCCGAGAGAAACTGCTTTAACAATCTGATATGGCTCTCCTATGCCCATAAGATACCTGGGTTTATCCTCAGGCAGGTATTGATTTACAACCTCGATACTACGGAACATGTCATCCTCATCCTCACCAACTCCCAAACCTCCAATAGCATATCCATCAAAGTTCAGGGATGATAGTTCCATTGCCGAAGTCCTTCTCAGATCATCGAAGACACCTCCCTGAACTATACCGAAAACCGCCATCTCCTTTCCCAATTCCTCCTTCTTTCTGGCAGCCCTGTGGGCCCATTCTACAGTTCTTCGGGTTGCATCTTCTACATCTTCTCTGGGGCTCTCATTAGAGACGAAATGGTCAAGAACCATGGCTATATCCACTTTCATTCTGAACTGATATTCCAGCACGGATTCAGGGGTAAGAAAGTGTCTGGAACCGTCTATGTGGGAAAAGAACTCAATTCCCTCGTCCCTTACCCTTACCATGCGGGAAAGACTGAAAACCTGAAATCCTCCGGAATCGGTAAGAACTGATCCTCTCCAGCCCATAAACCTGGAAAGTCCTCCAGCCTTTTCAATTACATCTATTCCGGGTCTAAGATAAAGGTGATAAAGATTGGAAAGCAAAAGCCTGTATCCCATATCCCATAATTGCTGGGGGAAAACTCCCTTCACAGCACCTTCTGTACCCACCGGCATAAAGGCAGGTGTCAGAACAGGTCCGGACTTAGTATGGAGAACTCCAACCCTTGCCGCTGAATTTTTATCCCTCCACAAAACCTCGAACTTCATTTATTAAACCTGAAATAAATGACGTCTCCGTCCTGCACCGTATAGTCCCTACCCTCAAGTCTCAATTCACCGGAAGTTTTAAGTCCTGACCATCCTCCAGCTTCCACAAACTTCTCCCAGCTGGCCACTTCCGCTCTAATAAACCCCCGGGCAATGTCTGTGTGAACCTTACCTGCAGCCTCAAGAGCTGAGGTTCCCCTTCTAACTTCCCATGCCCTTGTTTCCTTTTCACTGGGTGTGTAAAAGACGATAAGGTCGAGAACCTGAAAGGCCTTTGCCAGGAATTTCTCACTCCTGAGCTCTGCTATTCCAAATTCTTCCATAAGTTCCCTTCTTTCCTCTTCTGACGAATTAATAAGTTCAAGCTCTGTCCTTGCATCCAGGGCAAATGCCCCCCTCATCCTGCCAGAAACCTTCTCCATTTCCCTTCCCCACCTCTGTACCTCCTCAAAATCGCAATTTATAACATGAATTATCGGTTTTAACGATAAAAGGCCAAGACCCCTGAGATAGTCCACTTCATCCATTTCCTGACGAAGAGACCGGCCCTTCTCCAGTATGGATTTTACTTCTTCGAAAAAGGCTATTTCCCTCTCAATCTCCCTGTCCTTTTTCCTGGAATAATCTTTTTTTAGCCGTTCCAGCCTGCCCGAAACCGTCTCAAGGTCCTTCTCTACAAACTCCTCCTCAACTTCTTTAATTATGGAAAGGGGATCCTCCGCTCTTATAACGTGAAGAAGCGCATCTCCTCCTCTCATCTCATTAAGTTCTTCCCTTGCAGGGGGATCAACAAATGCAAGGCTTATCGGGGTTTTCTTTTTTGAACCTGCTACTTTACCCACCGCCTCCAGCCTGGGGTCCGGAACATGAACCATTGCCAGATGTTTTTGTTTTTCACCTATACCGGTAAGGAGTTGAAAAAAGGTTGTTTTTCCTGTCTGGGGTTCCCCGAATATTACAAATTTCATCTTACGACGGTGCCAGGGGGAACTTCATCCGGGATCTGAAGAATGTAAGGTCTGCCATCCACATCTGCGGCAAGAAGCATACCCTGGGACTCGTGTCCCCTTATTCGGGCAGGCTTAAGGTTTGTAACCACCACTATCTTTTTACCCAGAAGTTCCTCAGGCTTATAATACTGTCTCAACCCTGCTACCAGCTGTCTTTCATGATCTCCCATATCGACCTTTAAAATGTACAATTTGTTGGCGTTCTCTGCTTCCTTGACTTCTATAATCTTCCCTACCTTTAATCCCATGTTAAAGAAGTCTTCAATGGTTACATAAGTTTTTTCTTCCTTTTTTTCCTCCATTTTTATCTCCTCCTTAAAGAAATCTTCCTTTTCCACCCTCGGGAAAATCTTACCCGCTTCCTTTATTTTTAATCCTTCCTTATAGGCCTCCCAGGTAAAATCAATACCCTCTCCCCCAATAGCTTTCAGTATCTTCCCGGTAGATCTGGGCATAACAGGATAAACATACCTGGAAGCACAGAATAGTGCCCTCAACGCAGTAAGAAGGATACGGGAAGTTCTCTGGGGTTCCTTCTTTCCGAGCCTCCAGGGCTCTGTCTCCACAAGGTACTTGTTTATAGACCGAAGGTAATCCCAGAGCAGCGATAACCCTCTGGAGAATTGATAATTATCATATGCAGCTTCCACCTCTGAATTCATCCGTTCCCATTCCTCTCTCATCTTTCTGTCCGGATCCTGTTCGGGTCCGGGAGATGGAAGAACTCCATCGAAATATTTCAGGGCCATGGTGGTGGTTCTGGACACTATATTTCCCAGCTCATTGGCAAGGTCAGCATTGTACCTCTCAAGAAAAGACTCATGGGAAAAATTCCCGTCCTGTCCTATAGGTGTCTCCCTCAGCAGAAAATACCTTACAGCATCCTCTCCGAAGGCCTCTATAAGTATTTTCGGGTCCAGGACATTCCCGATGTGTTTGGACATTTTCCTTTTATTAACCAGCCACCATCCGTGGGAAAGGATTTTTTCGGGTAGTTCATAACCGGCGGCCATCAGAAATGCAGGCCAGTAAACCGCATGGAAGATTATAATATCCTTTCCAATTATATGGAGATCCGCGGGCCAGTATCTGGAAAATTTGTCTCTTAAACCGGTTATATAATTAAAAAGGGCATCAAACCATACATAAATTACATGTTTTGGATCGGAGGGAACCCTTATTCCCCATCCTATAGTCGTCCTGGTTATGCTCAGATCCTTAAGACCTGCCTCAACAAAGCTCACCACTTTGTTCATCATGGAAGAAGGCTGTACAAAATCGGGATTGCTTTTATAAAAATCAAGAAGGGGTTTCTGGAATTCTGAAAGTTTGAAGAAGTAATTTTCTTCTGTTATAAATTCCGTCTTTCCTCCACAGTCAGGGCATATTTTTACTCCTTCTTCCTCCGGAGCATCGTCCGGAACAAAGCTTTCACAGTTATAACAATACCACCCGCTATAGCTACCCTTGTAGATGTATCCCTTCGATTTAAGGCTTTCAAATATCTCTGCCACCTTCTTCTCGTGGAAATCCATGGTAGTTCTTATGAAGAAATCGTACTCTATGTTCAGCTGCTTCCATAACCTTTCAAAGTGCACCACCATTTCATCTGCCAGTTGCCTGGGTGTTTTTCCCTGAGCTTTTGCGGCCTTCTCTATTTTTCCCCCGTGTTCATCCGTTCCTGTAAGATAAAAAACATCATAACCTTTAAGCTTTTTATATCTTGCAATAACATCTCCGATAACTGTAGTATAAGCATGGCCCAGGTGGGGTTTTCCGTTTACGTAATAGATAGGAGTGGTAACATAAAATTTCATCTTTTCCTCCAGGCTTCAAGAATCATGAAATACGCTTCCTTAACTGATATTTTAAGCCTCTTTGCAAGCTCCTGGCAAGAGGAGAATTCAGGAAGGGCATTTACAGGGGTATCTTCCAGGAAAGAGACTTTAACCCTGGCCCTGAAGCCGTTAATATTAATTTCTTCTATTTTTCTTTCAAGTTCAATTCTCTCCTTGATGCTATATCTTACACCAATGGTGGTGGTATTCAGGAATAAAGCCTTTGCTATTTCCTCCAGCCTCTCCGGCCTGGCAATTATTTTTATAAGAATTCCCGGCCTGCCCTTCTTCATATAAACAGGTACAAAAAACATATCCAGGACTTTACCAGAAAGTTCCTCCCATAGAACAGAAAGAAGCTCGCCAGTTGAATCATCGATCTCTGCCTCTATTTCCACCACCCTGCTGGAAGTTTCTCCATCCTCCAGTGCAATTACCCTTAGAAAATTGGGGTATCCAGGAAATTTCATGGAGCCCAATCCCCTCCCTTCCCCTGACAGCCTGCCCGGGGGCATGGAGCCCTCCTCTGCAAAGGCTTTTAAAATAACCGCTCCGGTAGGGGTGGTAAGTTCAGCCTCCGGGCCTGAAGAAAAAACTGATCTTCCCCTCAGGAGGCTGGCAACCGCAGGTGCAGGAACAGGAAGAAGGCCATGGGAAGTTCTGACCGTTCCTCTACCGAGGTTTACAGGGGAATGAATAATTACCTGTGGAGAAAGTTTGTGAATCAGCCACGAAGTGACAAAAATGTCGAATATGGCGTCCCAGGAAGCCGCTTCGTGAAGATGAACCTTATCGTAACTCTTACCGTGGATTTTTCCTTCAGCTTCAAAAAGCAGACGAAAGGCCTTCAGTGCTCTTTCCTTAACTTCCTCCTCCTCATTAACCTCTGAGATTATTTCTTCTATATCCCCAAAATAAACTTCAGTAAGCCTGTCCTTTATGGTCAAATCCAGATATAAACCTGAAATTCCACCATTTTCGCCTTCGACCAATTTCACCTCCAGAGGAAACCCCCACTGATTGAGTTTATCCTGAAGTTCTCTGGAAGAAACACCCATAAGGTGTGCCAGGGACGCAACTGTCATGTCCCCGGCAATTCCCATATGACACTGAAAATACAGCTTCATGGGATGAGATTATTAAAACTATCCTGTCAGGTCAAGTCTTTATTTAACGGTGGCAAGAAGCTTCTTCAAAGCTTCCATATCTGCACCCGGAACTCTTTCCCCATTATCAAGGATAAAGGTCGGTACTCCGTTAATGTTCAGTTTCTGTGCAATAAGATCTGTCTTTTTAAGTACGTTTTCTCCTTTATCACATTTTTCCTTTTCAGGCTTGGCTGTCTTTTCCCATGCCTTTGCGAGATAGGTATCAAGGCTCAGGCCTTTGCATATGGCTACACTTGCAAGGTCCCAGCCGTTGGGTCTGTGAACGGGATAAAAGAGGACCTTCAAAATCACATTGCTATCTTTAACGATCTGCTTTATCTGTTTCTCGGCCTTGGCACAATAGGGACATACCGGGTCGGTAAACATATATAATGTTCTTTTAGCTGTGGATGAAGGTTTATACGTCATTACCACAAGATTCTCTATCTGGGGAATGAGGTTTTTAAATTCCTTTTTAATTAAAGCCATTTGCCTGGCCCTCACCTTGCTGAAAATATCCCTGGTAACATCTTTACCTTCTCTAAAAAGTTCTCCTATTATGACAAAGTTCTTCCCTACATAAAGGGGATAATACTTTCCTCCGGCCTTTACTATAAGCTGACATAGACCTTCCACTTCTACCTTCGAAGCGATTTCAGCAGGGGGAAATTTGGGGATGTGCTTTTTCACCGTTTCCATGGTAACTCCTGCGCAGGCTCCCTTGGTGACCTTAGGGAACAATGGGGCAAGAAATACCGCAATAACCAGAATTGCAAAAAGTTTTTTCTTCATAATTGCTACCTCCTTGGTAAATTTTATCAGAAATTCCTTCAGGGTCAAATAATCGTGTAAACTAATCGGAATTACCTGTCTGTTAAAAGATCTACCTTATTATTTTTTAAATGGGGTATTTTTTTAAACTCTTTTAACTATTAAAAATGTAAGATCATCTTCAACAGTGTATTCCTTAACAAATTCAAGTATATATGAGGAAATCTCTTCGGGACCTTTTTCTTTCATTGAGAGGATCATGGATTTAAGGACTTCCCTTCCGAGTTCTTTCCCACCCTTCGATGCCTCTGAAAGCCCGTCGGTATACATAAAGAGAACATCTCCCCTCCCCATCTTCTCCCTTCCAACGGAATAATTGTTCTCCATAATCCCCAGGACCATTCCTCCCTCACTGAGTTCGACTACTTCATTTCCCTTTACCAGAATAGGGGGGTTGTGGCCTGCATTGGAATAAAGGATATCCCCTGTTGCTGGATCTATCAGTGTAAGGAAGAAGGTTATGAAGCTCAAACCCTCTGTATTCTTCATTGTGATAAGATTAAGCTCCTTCATCACAACTTCCAGACTTGAAGGATAAAAACTAACTATAGCCCTCAAGGAAGACTGGATGGAAGCCATAAGAAGAGCTGCAGGGATACCTTTTCCTGCCACGTCCCCTATTGCCAGCAAGTATTTATCCCCCATTTCAAACACATCGTAATAATCTCCTCCCACATATCTGGAAGGAATGCTCTTGCCAGCAACCTGAAAGCCCTCTATTTTTATTTCCCCGGGAAGAAGGTTCTGCTGAATTTCCCTGGCGATCTCCAGCTCCCTTTCGAGACGGTGTCGCTCGACAGTTTCCCTGTGGAAAAGGATATTTTCATAGGCGAGAAGGGTGATCTGAAATAACGCCTTTATATAATTCTGATTTTCGGGAGTCAATTTGTTGGAATCGGAAAATGACACAGCAAGGAAATTATCCTGAAGGCTTAACAAATGATTTATTCCCTTTTCCCTGAAAAGAAGGGCTGTCTGTTCCGATGCTATGGTAAGCTCAAGGATCGCCCCGAAACCAAAACTATCGAGAAGCTCCTTGATATCTTCCCTGCCCTTTTCCAGTGCCTCTCTCAAATGAGGGGAAAGTTTTATTCCCTTTGAAATTACGTAAACATGCTTTTTTGCCCTTACTCTCAGTATACACCGGGAAATTCCGGTCTGCCCCATAGCGGTGGAAAGAAAGGTTTTAAATAACCTCTCCTCATCAAAAACCCTTATAATTTGCCTGGCATACTGAAGAAAGTTTTCAAGTTCATACTGTTTAAGCTGGAGAGCCTTTTTTAATTTTTCAATTTCTTCCCGATTCTCCACCAATTCACCTCTCCTTGCCTTCCAAACTCCACCGAGTCAGATGACTTCCTGATTATTTCCAGTCCAAAACCACCTTTCTTTCTCTCTTTAATCTTTCTTTGAATATCAAACTTTTCTTCTGGAATCTCCACAGGTTTTCCCCCGAATCTGAATTCCACCTCAATTCTTTCAGGAAAAATTTTCCATTCGATCTCAATCCATTGATCCTGTTTTCCTTCATAGGAGTGCCTTATTATATTGGTCAGGACTTCTTCAACTGCATAGGAAAAAAGGCTGGCCTCCCTATTACCCATAGAATATTCTCTCAAAAGCCTGGCTGTAAAGTTTGATATTGCGGGTATAAACAAATAGGAACTGGGCACCTTAAGGATAACTTCAGGCATTCTCTAAAAATTTCTCCGCTTTATCCAGGCCGGGGAAAAATCTGTAGACCTTTGTGAATCCCAGAAGATCAAATATTTCATAAACTCCGGGATTGGTACAGCATATTACTATATCCCCGTTCTTCTCCCTTACTTCTTCTATATAGCCTATAAGAACCCCCAGTCCAGCTGAAGATATATATTCCAGCCTCGAACAATCAATAATGATTTTAACCTTTCCCTTCTTTATTGCATCTGCAATTGCCTCATCGAAATCTTCCACTGTTAATGGATCAATCCTTCCGATGGGTTTTATCACGAAAACATTCTTTTTTTCGTTTTTTTCTATCTTAAGCTCCATTTTCTATCTCCATTTCAGAAAAGAAAAATCCTATTTCGAAGGACGCTGATTCATGCGAGTCTGAACCATGAACTGCATTGTTCTGAATGTTTGTCCCGTACAATTTCCTTATAGTCCCTTCCTCTGCTTTAGCTGGATCCGTGGCCCCCATTATATTCCTCCATCTTTCTATCACATTTTCGCCTGATAGCACCATAACTATAATTGGGCCTGACGACATGTATTCTGTAAGTTCTTCGTAAAAAAATTTGCCCCTGTGTACATAATAAAATCTTCCCGCCT